>NZ_JAPSIW010000467.1 GCF_031178505.1 Streptomyces sp.
CTGTTCGTGTCCAACGCGACGGGGACGTACGAGCTGTACGCCTGGGACCGGGCGACCGGCGAGCAGCGGCAGGTGACGGACCGGCCGAACGGCACGACGGACGGCACGCTGTCCCCGGACGGGGCGTGGATCTGGTGGTTCGCGGACACCGACGGGGACGAGTTCGGGGTGTGGATGCGCCAGCCGTTCGGGGGCGGCCCCGACGAACCGGCCGTGCCCGGTCTCGCCGCCTCCTATCCGGCGGGCCTGGCCCTCGGCCGGGACGGGACGGTGGTGGTGGGCCGTTCCACCGACGAGGAGGGCTCGACGGTCCATCTCGTGCGTCCCGGGGCGGCGGCCCCCGTCGAGATCTACCGGCACCGGGAGTCGGCCGGGGTCGGGGACCTGTCGCACGACGGCGCCCTGATCGCGGTCGAGCACACCGAGCACGGGGACGCGATGCACTCGGCGCTGCGGGTGCTGCGGGCCTCGGACGGGACCGTGGTGGCGGAGCTGGACGACACCAAGGGCGGCACCGAGGAGCTGGGGCTCGCGGTCCTGGGCTTCGCGCCGGTGGACGGGGACACCCGGCTGCTGGTCGGGCACCAGCGGCGGGGGCGCTGGGAGCCGCTGCTGTGGGACGTGGCGACGGGCACCGAGACGGACCTCGGGCTCGACCTGCCGGGTGACGTGTCGGCGGAGTGGTACCCGGACGGCACCGGCCTGCTGATCGTGCACAGCTTCGAGGCACGCAGCGAGCTGTGGCGGTACGACATCGCGACGCGCGCCCTGGTGCGGGTGGAGACCCCGGCCGGTTCGGTGTCGAGCGCGACGGCCCGGCCGGACGGCTCCGTGGAGTACCTGTGGTCCTCGGCCGCGCTGCCGCCGGTCGTGCGGTCCACGGCGGGCGGGATCGTCCTCGACCCGCCGGGGCCGAAGGCGCCGCCGTCGGTACCGGTGGAGGACGTGTGGGTGGAGGGGCCGGGGGGCCGGGTGCACGCCCTCGTGCAGCGGCCCGCGGAGGGCGAGGGCCCGTTCCCGACGGTCTTCGAGGTGCACGGCGGCCCGGCCTGGCACGACAGCGACGCGTTCGCGGCGGGCCCGGCGGCCTGGATCGACCACGGGTACGCGGTGGTGCGGGTCAACTACCGGGGTTCCACCGGGTACGGCCGGGAGTGGACGGACGCGCTGAAGCACCGGGTCGGTCTCATCGAGCTGGAGGACATCGCGGCGGTCCGCGCCTGGGCGGTCGGCAGCGGCCTGGCCGACCCGGAGCGCCTGGTCCTGTCGGGCGGCTCCTGGGGCGGATACCTGACGCTCCTCGGACTGGGCACGCAGCCGGACGACTGGGCGGTGGGGCTCGCGGCGGTCCCGGTCGCGGACTACGTGACGGCGTACGAGGACGAGATGGAGGCCCTGAAGGCGCTGGACCGGACGCTGCTGGGCGGCTCCCCGGAGGAGGTGCCCGAGCGGTACGCGGCCTCGTCGCCGCTGACGTACGTGGACGCGGTGAAGGCCCCGGTGCACATCTCGGCCGGCGTCAACGACCCGCGCTGCCCGATCCGGCAGATCGACAACTACGTGGACCGGCTGGCGGCCCGGGGCGCGGTGCACGAGGTGTACCGGTACGACGCGGGGCACGGGTCGCTGGTGGTGGAGGAGCGCATCAAGCAGGTCGCCCTGGACCTCGCCTTCGCGGCGAAGCATCTGGGGACCCGGCCGGTGGGGAGCTGAGCCGGTTTGCGTACCGTGGGGGGCGTGTACCGGTTCCTGAGAACGCCCCGCTGGTGGGGGATCAACCTCTTCGTGCTGCTCGCGATCCCGTTCTGCGTGTTCATGGGGACGTGGCAGCTGGGCAAGTTCGAGGACCGTGTCGACTCCCACCAGGAGACGGAGCGGCGCCCGGCCGCCGGGACGGGGAAGCCGGCGCCGCTGGACTCGCTGCTGCCGGTGGACAAGGAGACCTCGGGCCGCCCGGCCGAGGCGCGTGGCCGCTTCGGTGAGCAGTTCCTGGTCCCCGACCGTGAGCTGGACGGCCGGTCCGGCAGCTACGTCCTGACGCTGCTGCGGACGGACGGCGGCCGGTCGCTCCCGGTGGTCCGGGGCTGGCTCCCCCAGGGCGCCCAGGCCCCGGCGGCGCCGTCCGGCGAGGTCACGGTGGTCGGCGCGCTCCAGGCCTCGGAGAACCCGGGCACGAAGGGGGTCCGCGCGGCGGGCGGGCTGCCCGAGGGGCAGCTCGGCATGATCAGCGCGGCGGCCCTGGTGAACGTGGTGCCGGACGACGTGTACGACGCCTGGATCACGCTCACCGAGTCCCCCGCGGGCCTCACCCCGGTCCCGGCCTCGGCCGCGGCGGGCACCGGCCTGGACGCGAAGGCCTTCCAGAACCTGGGCTACACGGCCGAGTGGTTCGTCTTCGCCGGCTTCGTCGTCTTCATGTGGTTCCGCCTGGTCCGCCGCGAGGCGGAGGCCTCCCGGGACGAGGCGCTGGGCCTGACGGAGGCGTAGACGCGGCGCCGGCGGGACCAGACACGGGTGCCCCGCGGGCGGGTGCGGTGCCGGTGCCCTGCGGCGGTCCCGGTGCCCCGCGGGTTCGGGTGCGGTGCCGTCCGGCACGGTGCCTGGCGGGTGCCCCGCCCCCCTACCGGCGCCTTGCCGGACGAGCGTCAGGCGCTCGGGAGCAGGCCCGTGCGGTAGACCGTGCCCGCGCAGGCGTGGGGGACCGTCACCGTGGCCGGAGGGGCCGCGGGGGCGGGGGTGTGGGTGAGGGCGACGCTGCCCTCGGCGGGGGTGTCCGCGCGGAGGAGCTGGGGGCTCGTGCCCTCGGCGTCGGTGCCCGTGCCCGTGTCGCCGCTCGCGCCCGAGCCGGTGCCGCCGGAGCCGGTGCCCGTGTCGCCGGTGCCGCCGTCGCCCGTGCCGGAGGTGGTCTCGGTGCCGCCCGTGCCGCTGGACGGCGTGGCCGTCGGCGGCGGGGTGGTCGGCGGCTCGGTGGGCGGGGAGGTCGGCGGCTCGGTCGGCCCCGTCGTCGGACAGGTGTCGCTGGGGATCCAGGCGAACCGCACCTCGTACGAGGCCTTCGGCTCCAGCAGGAGCGAGGTCACCTCGCGCGCGGGATCGGGCAGGCCGCCCGCCGGGTCGCCGGCGGTGTGCCGGACGACCGAGATCCGGGCCGGGTCGGCGGCGCCCCTGGCCTCGAAGCCGATGCCCCCGCCGCCGTCGACGACACAGGCCCGCGCGGAGACGTTGGCGATCCGGAAGGTGCCGTACACCGCGCCGTCGGCGCCGGGAGCCCCGGCCTCCGCCGCGCCGACGCCCAGCTGGCCGGCCGCGCAGCGGGGCGCCGAACCGGGCGGCAGGGACGCGCCGGCGGAGACCGTGGTCCCACCGGCGAACGTGGGCTGCCGCGGGCCGGTGGCACCGGCGCTCACGCCCTGGCTGGGGGACGCGCTGCTCGCCGGCGTCTCGGACGTCCGGCCGCCGCCCTCGACACCGGTCTCGGTGCCGGTGCCGCCCTGGGCCTGCTCGCCGTGCCCGGCGTTGACGGGGTTGGCCGCGGTGACCCCCTCGGAGGAGGCGACGTGCACGAACGCGGGGACGGCCGTGCCGATGAGGACGGCCGCGGCGGCGGCGCCGACGACGGCCTGCCGCTTGCGGGCGCGGCGGGCGGGCACGGCCCGCCGCAGGTGCTCCAGGGCGCTGCTGGAGGGCTCCAGGCCCGCCACCGCACCCTGGAGCAGCCGCCGCAGCGCCGGCTCGTCGTCGCCGTCCGGGACACCGCCGCCCGGCAGGCCGTCCGCGCCGTCGCCGGCCTCGCCGGACCGGCCGGGCTCGATGTTCAGCATCCGATGTCCACTCAGGTCGTCGCGTTCCGCCGGGCCGCTCATGTCGTCGCCTCCATCGCGACGCGCAGCGCCGCGATGCCCCGCGAGCCGTACGCCTTCACCGAACCCAGGGATATCCCGAGGGTCTCCGCGACCTGGGACTCGGTCATGTCCGCGAAGTAACGGAGGACGAGCACCTCGCGCTGGCGCCGCTGGAGCCCGCGCATGGCCTTGATGAGGTCGTCGCGCTCCAGCCGGTCGTACGCCCCCTCCTCCGCGCTCGCCATGTCCGGCATCGGCTTGGACAGCAGCTTCAGTCCGAGGATGCGGCGGCGCAGCGCGGACCGGGAGAGGTTCACGACGGTCTGGCGCAGATAGGCCAGGGTCTTCTCCGGGTCGCGCACCCGCTTGCGGGCGGAGTGGACGCGGATGAACGCCTCCTGGACGACGTCCTCGCAGGAAGCGGTGTCGTCGAGGAGGAGCGCCGCGAGGCCCAGGAGGGACCGGTAGTGGGCCCGGTAGGTCTCGGTGAGGTGGTCGACGGTGGTACCGGCGGCGGCCGTGGTGCCGAGGGCGGAGACGCCGCCGGGGAGGGCCGTGGCGGGGGTGGCGGAGTCGTCGGCGCCGCCGCGCGGCGCCGGAATGCCGTGCACCTCGCCGGTGCGGGATCCGATGGGCACGGGGGCGATCACCGGCATGCCGCCGAGCGCGCGCGGCCGTCCGAGGGGACGGGCCGCGGCGGCGCGTGCGGGAACGGCGCCGGCGCCCCGGACGGGGAGCACGGACGTGCCCGCTCCGCGCGGGGCGATCGCCACGATGTCGAGTACCTCTGCCACGCCTGTTGGACACGTCTTCCCCCGGCAGGGTTGTACGCGTACGCCACCGTTTTTGGCGGTGAGCCGAATGTCCTCATGCGTAACCGTTCTCCCCCTATGCCCCGCTTCCCAGCGTGTTCCGCGTCACATGGTCGTGAGTGCACGCAGAGACGCACCCCTCCCGACTACTGGTTGCAGCAAGGGGGAAAAGCATCGTCAGTCACGGCATCGCCGCAGTTCAAGAGCGTTCCAGCAATATCTGACGCTTCTTTGCTCACAGGTCGTTCACAGATCCTACAAAAACCGACTCCGCGGTCGCGGCGACGACCGTCTCCGCGATCTGGAGGGCGTTGAGGGCCCCGCCCTTGCGGAGGTTGTCGGCGCAGACGAAGAGGTCGAGCGCCCGCTCGTCGTCCATGGAGCGGCGCACCCGGCCGACCCAGGCGGGGTCGGTGCCCGCGACGTCGGCGGGGGTGGGGAAGCCGCCCGCGGCCGGATCGTCGAAGAGGACCACGCCGGGCGCGGTCGCCAGCACCTCGTGGGCGCGGCCGACCTCGACGGGCCGTTCGAAGCGGGCGTGCACGGAGACGGAGTGCCCGGCGACCACGGGGACGCGCAGGCAGGTCGCGGAGATCCGCAGGGCCGGCCGGCCGAGGATCTTGCGGGTCTCGTCCCTGATCCGCTCCTCCTCCGAGGAGGCGCCGTCGGCACCGGCCGTACCCGACCAGGGCAGGACGTTGAGCGCGAGGGGACCGGGGAAGGGGCCCGTGCCGTCGCCGACGGCCCGGCGGACGTCACCGGGCCGGGTGCCGAGTTCGCCGCCGCCGGCCACCAGGCCGAGCTGCGCGCGGAGCGTCTCGACGCCCGCCCGGCCGGCTCCGGCGCCGCCTGCGGCCTGCTGGGCGGTGACGACGAGTTCGGTCAGGCCGAACTCGGCATGCAGGGCGCCCACCGCCATGATCAGCGCGAGGGTGGTGCAGCCGGGGCTGGCGACGACGCCCCGGGGCCGTACGCGGGCGGCGTGGGCGTTGATCTCGGGGACGACGAGCGGCACGTCCGGGTCGT
>NZ_JAPSIW010000468.1 GCF_031178505.1 Streptomyces sp.
CCGCGCCTATGTGCGGGGATACCGGCGGGGGGGGGCTGGCTCAGTGCGTGTGCCACCGCCGCCGGGCGGCGGGGACCTGGTCCCGGCCGCCCGTCGCTTCACGCGTGGACCGTTCAGCCCAGGGACGTCATCACGTGCTTGATGCGCGTGTAGTCCTCGAAGCCGTACGCGGAGAGGTCCTTGCCGTAGCCGGACTTCTTGTAGCCGCCGTGGGGCATCTCGGCGACGAGCGGGATGTGGGTGTTGATCCACACGCAGCCGAAGTCGAGGGCCTTGGACATGCGCATCGCGCGCTGGTGGTCCTTGGTCCAGACGGAGGAGGCGAGGGCGTACTCGACGCCGTTGGCGAACTCCAGGGCCTGGGCCTCGTCCGTGAAGGACTGGACCGTGATGACCGGGCCGAAGACCTCGTTCTGGATGATCTCGTCGTCCTGCTTGAGGCCGGAGACGACGGTCGGGGCGTAGAAGTAGCCCTTGTCGCCGACGCGGTGGCCGCCGGCCTCGACCTTGGCGTGGGCCGGGAGGCGGTCGACGAAGCCGGAGACCTGCTTGAGCTGGTTCTCGTTGTTCAGCGGGCCGTACAGCACGTCCTCGTCGTCCGGCTGACCGGTCTTGGTCCCGGCCGCGGCCTTGGCGAGTGCGGAGACGAACTCGTCGTGGATGGACTCGTGGACGAGGACGCGGGTGGCGGCCGTACAGTCCTGGCCGGCGTTGAAGAAGCCGGCCATCGCGATGTCCTCGACGGCCTTCTCGATGTCGGTGTCCTCGAAGACGACGACGGGGGCCTTGCCGCCCAGCTCCAGGTGGACGCGCTTGACGTCCTTGGCGGCCGACTCGGCGACCTGCATGCCGGCGCGGACCGAGCCGGTGATGGAGGCCATCGCCGGGGTCGGGTGCTCGACCATGGCCCGGCCCGTCTCGCGGTCGCCGCAGATCACGTTGAAGACGCCCTTGGGGACGATCTGCCCGATGATCTCGGCCATCAGGACGGTCGACGCGGGGGTCGTGTCCGAGGGCTTGAGGACGACGGTGTTGCCCGCGGCGAGCGCCGGGGCGAACTTCCACACGGCCATCATCATCGGGTAGTTCCACGGCGCGACCTGGGCGCAGACACCCACGGGCTCGCGGCGGATGATCGAGGTCATGCCCTCCATGTACTCGCCGGCGGACTTGCCCTCGAGCATCCGGGCGGCACCCGCGAAGAAGCGGATCTGGTCCACCATGGGCGGGATCTCCTCGCTCGCGGTGAGAGCGACCGGCTTGCCGGTGTTCTCGACCTCGGCGGCGATGAGGTCCTCGGCCCGCTCCTCGAAGGCGTCGGCGATCTTGAGGAGCACCTTCTGGCGCTCGGCGGGCGTGCTGTCGCGCCAGGCGGGGAAGGCGGCCGCGGCGGCCTCCATGGCGGCGTCGACGTCGGCCTGGCCGGAGAGCGGGGAGGTCGCGTACACCTCACCGGTGGCCGGGTTGATCACGTCGATCGTGCGGCCGTCGGCCGCGTCCCGGAACTCCCCGTTGATGTAGTTGCGCAGCCGGCGCAGCTCGGTGGTCACTTGCCACCCCTCCTGTCACGTTCTGTCGTCGCACGTCCTTGTGCGCGTCCCGATGGGCGAGACACCTCAGGGTAGTCGCTCGGCTGACGCTTTCAACAGGCCCAGGCCCCCTCAACTTCGGATTCAGTGAGATCCAGAGCCCTACGCAACGAATTACATCACTCCCGGCTTGCAAGACTGCTCATCTCGGTGCACAGTGAAGACGTGGCCAGTCGAAGCACAGACCCGAGAACCGGAACCGGTTCGTCCCCGACGATCGATGCCGTCTCCCTGGCGATCATCGAACAGCTCCAACAGGACGGCCGCCGTCCCTACGCCGCGATAGGCAAGGCCGTCGGCCTCTCCGAAGCGGCCGTGCGGCAGCGCGTCCAGAAGCTGCTCGACCAGGGCGTCATGCAGATCGTCGCCGTCACCGACCCGCTCACCGTGGGCTTCCGGCGGCAGGCGATGGTCGGCATCAACGTCGAGGGTGACCTGGATCCGGTCGCGGACGCGCTGACGGCCATGGCCGAATGCGAGTACGTGGTGATGACCGCGGGCTCCTTCGACCTGATGGTGGAGATCGTCTGCGAGGACGACGACCACCTCCTGGAAGTGATCAACCGGCGCATCCGCACTCTCCCCGGCGTGCGCTCCACCGAGAGCTTCGTCTACCTCAAGCTCAAGAAGCAGACCTATATGTGGGGAACCCGATAGCCGTGAGCAACTCCCGCAGCGATCTCTCCAAGTCCGCCTACGACCACCTGTGGATGCACTTCACCCGCATGTCGTCGTACGAGAACAACCCCGTGCCGACCATCGTCCGCGGTGAAGGCACCTACATCTGGGACGACAAGGGCCGCAAGTACCTCGACGGCCTCGCCGGCCTCTTCGTGGTCCAGGCCGGACACGGCCGCGCCGAGCTCGCCCAGGTCGCCGCCAAGCAGGCCCAGGAGCTCGCCTTCTTCCCGGTGTGGTCCTACGCCCACCCGAAGGCCGTCGAGCTGGCCGAGCGCCTCGCGAACGAGGCCCCCGGCGACCTCAACAAGGTCTTCTTCACCACCGGTGGCGGCGAGGCCGTCGAGACCGCGTGGAAGCTCGCCAAGCAGTACTTCAAGCTGGTCGGCAAGCCCACCAAGTACAAGGTCATCTCGCGTGCGGTCGCCTACCACGGCACCCCGCAGGGCGCCCTGTCCATCACGGGCCTGCCGGGCCTGAAGGCCCCCTTCGAGCCGCTGGTCCCCGGCGCGCACAAGGTGCCGAACACCAACATCTACCGCGCGCCGCTCTTCGGCGACGACCCGGAGGCCTTCGGCCGCTGGGCCGCCGACCAGATCGAGCAGCAGATCCTCTTCGAGGGCCCGGACACCGTCGCCGCGGTCTTCCTGGAGCCGGTGCAGAACGCCGGCGGCTGCTTCCCGCCGCCGCCCGGGTACTTCAAGCGCGTCCGCGAGATCTGCGACCAGTACGACGTGCTGCTCGTCTCCGACGAGGTCATCTGCGCCTTCGGCCGCCTCGGCACCACCTTCGCCTGCGACAAGTTCGGCTACGTGCCGGACATGATCACCTGCGCCAAGGGCATGACCTCGGGCTACTCCCCGATCGGCGCGTGCATCATCTCCGACCGCCTGGCCGAGCCGTTCTACAAGGGTGACAACACCTTCCTGCACGGCTACACCTTCGGCGGCCACCCGGTCTCCGCGGCCGTGGGCATCGCCAACCTCGACCTGTTCGAGAAGGAGAAGCTCAACCAGCACGTGCTCGACAACGAGGGCAACTTCCTGTCGACGCTGCAGAAGCTGCACGACCTGCCGATCGTCGGCGACGTCCGCGGCAACGGCTTCTTCTACGGCATCGAGCTCGTGAAGGACAAGGCCACCAAGGAGTCCTTCAACGACGAGGAGACGGAGCGCGTCCTCTACGGCTTCCTCTCCAAGGCCCTCTTCGACAACGGCCTGTACTGCCGTGCCGACGACCGTGGCGACCCGGTCATCCAGCTGGCTCCGCCGCTGATCTCGGACCAGTCCACGTTCGACGAGATCGAGGGGATCCTGCGCGCCACCCTCACCGAGGCCTGGACCAAGCTGTAACGGTTCAGCCCCGAAGCCTCACGCCGCCCTCACGGCGTGACCCCGGCCCGGGCATGCCGCCATCCGAGTGGATGGCGGCGGCCCGGGCCGCGTGCTGTCCGGACATGCCGATCCGACTCCTTACGGTGCCGAGTGACCCACTGGCCCGTCCCCTCGTTCCCCCGTACGGCGGAACACGGGGGAAACGGGGGACGACGCATCAGATCCGACATCGAGGTGTACGCGATGGTGGCCCCACCGGACAACGACGTGCTCTGGGCGCGTTCCCTGCACTGCGCCCTGGACGGCTCCGACGCCCTCAGCGGCGTCTCCCTCGGCGTCCGCGAGGGCGAGATCCTGGCCCTGACCGGCCCGCGCGGCAGCGGCAAGACCACCCTCCTGCGCTGCCTCTCCGGCCAGCTCGTCCCCCAGCGGGGCGAGGTCTGGTTCAACAGCTCCCCCGTGCACACCCTCGGCCGCGCCCAGCGCGAACGGCTCCGCCGCGACCGTTTCGGCTGGATCGGCCCCGAGCCCGGTCTCGTCCCCGAACTCACCGGCTGGGAGAACGCCGCCCTCCCCCTGCTCCTGGGCGGGGTGTCCCACCGCGCCGCGAGGACCGCCGCCGGCGAGTGGCTCGACCGGCTCGACATCGGCGACACCGCCCGGACCCGCCCGCACGCCCTCACCCCGTCGCAGCGCCAGCGCATCGCGCTCGCCCGCGCCCTCGTCACCACCCCGTCCGTCCTCTTCGCCGACGAGCCGACCGCCGCCCTGCACCAGGCCGACGGCGCCCTGGTGCTGCGCACCCTCACGGCCGCCGCCCGCTCGCACGGCATCACCGTCGTCCTCGCCACCCACGACGACGAGATCGCTGCCCTCGCCGACCGCGCGGTCGCCCTGCTCGACGGACGCCGGGCCGGCGCCGTACCCCCGTCGTCCGGTGCGGAGGGCGTCACGGCGTGCTCGCTCTCCGTCTAGTCCGCGGCAGCCACCCCGTCGTCCAGCTGCGGCGTCTGCTCGTCGCCGCCGCGACAGCCGGAGTCGGCTTCCTGCTGCTGTGCACACTCGGGTACGCCGTCGGCCACCCCGACCGGTCCTCCGCCTCCGCGCTGCGGCTGCTGTGGTGCGCGCTGCCGCTGGCGGCCACCGTCCAGTTCGCCGTCGCGGTCGCCCGCACCGACCCGAGCGTCCGGCCCCGGCCCGGCCTCTCGGCCGTCGGGCTCGGCCCGGCCCGGCTCACCGCCGTCGCCGCGGCCTCCACCGCGGTCGCCTGCACGCTCGGCTCGGCGGTCGCGCTCCTTCTCTACCTGCACCTGCGCGGCGACCTCAGCGGTCTGCCCTTCGACGGGGCGGCGGCCGGACTCCTCGCCGCCGACCGGCCCGTCCCCGTCGCAGCCGCCCTCACCCTGCTCGCGCTCCCGCCCGCCATCGCCGCCACGGCGGCCGGCCTGGCGCTCCGGCCCGGCCGCACCGACGCGCCCGCAGCCCGGGGCGCCGAACGGACCCTGCCCTCCGGGCTGCCGTGGGGCGTGGCGCTGGTCTCGGTCGGCCTCGCCGTCGAGACGTACGCGGCCCGGGGCGGCGGCGGGAGCGGCCTGCCCCTGCCGGGCCGCTTCGACGGCAGCCCCACCGGGGTCCTCGCCGGCTGGGTCCTCACCGCGATCGGCCTCGCGACGGCCGGACCGGGCATCGCCCACGGCTGCGGACGCCTCCTCCAGGCGGTCCGGCCGGGCGCCGTACGGCTCCTGGCGGGCCGGGTCCTCATGGACGAGGCGCCGCGCATCGGCCGCCCGCTCGGCGTGGTCGGCGCGGTCCTCTCCGGCCTGATCGCGGCAACCACGGTGTACGCCTCGGGCCCCGGCACCGACGTGTTCGGGCCGCTCACCGGCCTGGGCGCCCTCCTGATCGTCGTCTGCACCACGGCGACGCTGCTCACCGCGGCCCTAGAGTCGCGCCAGTACCGCGCCCGCACCACCGAGGCGCTGCTGCGGCTCGGCGCGCCGCCCACCGTTCTGCGCACGGCCGCCCTGATGCGGGCCGGTGTCCTCCTCGCCGTGTTCCTGCCGGTCACCT
>NZ_JAPSIW010000469.1 GCF_031178505.1 Streptomyces sp.
GGGGTCCGCGCCGAAGGACTCGGGGCGCAGTGCGCGCAGCTGGGCCCGGAGCGAACGGTCGGAGCCGGTAGCGGTCACAGGACCTCCTGATCTCTGGGGGTCGTTCCATTATGGGCGGGCCCCGAGGAGTACGGCCGCCCCGCCCGGGAGCGGTCACGGGTGACCGGAGGAGCGGTACGACCGGTACGACGTCCTTGTAGGCTGCGCGCCGTGGCGAGAGTCCGGTTGACCGTGGCGGAGCGGCGCGAGGAGCTGCTGCGTGCCGCCGTCCGGCAGATCGAGGAGCGGGGCGTCGCCGCCTTCCGGATATCCGACGTGGCCGCGGCGCTCGGCGTGAGCAACGCGTTGGTGATCTACCACTTCGCGACCAGGGAACGGCTCGTCGCCGCGGCGTTCGCCCACGCGGCCGAGGGCGATCTGGCACATCTGCGGCGTCTGCTCGGCCGGCGTGTCCCGGCGGTCCGGCGGCTGCGGGCGGCCGTGCGCTGGTACGCCCCCACGGGCCAGGCGAAGGGCTGGCGCCTCTGGATCGAGAGCTGGGCCGCCTCCCTGCACGACCCGGAGCTGCGGCGGGTCGCCGCCTCCCTCGACCAGGAGTGGAAGGCGGCCCTCGCCCGGGTGATGGCGGAAGGCGACGCGGCGGGCGAGTTCCGCTGCCCCGACCCGCCCGCGGCGGCCCTCCGTCTCACCGCCCTCCTCGACGGCCTCGCCATCCAGACCACGGCCTACGCGGCCCCTCTCACCCGGGCCGCGATGCTCCACTGGGCCGACGCGGCCCTCTCTCGCGAACTGGGCCTTCCGGAGGTCACGGCGGGCGGCGGGCGGGGGGAGGCAGCGGGCCCCGGGACGGAACCCGGGCCGGACTCGCCCGCAGGGCCCGAACCCGCCGGTGCCGGCTGAGCCCGGGGCCGGCTGGGCCCGGGGCCGGCTGGGCCCGGGGCCGGGGCGCCCGAGCCGCGACGGGGCCCGGCGCTGTGCGGGGCCGGGGGCGCGGCGGTCCGGGAGGGGGTGGCCGTCACAGGGCCGGCGCCGGCGGGCACGCACATGCCCCTCCGCGCCGAAGGCCGCGGAGCCCCGGAAGCGGGTGGCCGTCACAGGGCCGTCCCCCGGCGGGGCGCCACACGCGCCCCCGCCGTGTCGAAGGCCGCGCCCCGGGAGCGGGTAACCGCCGCAAGGCCGTCCCCCGGCGGGGCGCCACACGCGCCCCCCTCCGTACGGCCCCGGCTGCGGCGTCGCTCAGAGGAGTTCGTACACCGCCGAGACCGTCACGTGCTCCTCGATCTCACCGGGGGCCAGCGGGACCGAGGCTCCGTCGGCGGAGATGGACGGGGACGCGGCGCCCTGGCCGGGGCGGGTGGACTCGCCCTCGCTGAGGGAGACCAGCCGGCCGAGGCGGTGGCCGCTGAGGCGGGCGTGCTGCTGGGCCTTCTCGTGGGCGTCCTGGTAGGCCGCCTCGCGGGCCTTGGCGCGCAGGGCGCCCGGGTCGGCCACGTCGAAGACGACGCCGTTCACGCGGCCCGCGTCGCGCGCCGCCTCGTTGACCGCGCCGATGACCTGGCCGGCCCGGTCGAGCGCGCGGACCTTCACGGAGAAGGACTGGACGGCCTGGTAACCGCTCACCTTGCTCTCGCCGCCGGAGGTCTGGGTGTAGACGGGCATCACGGAGAGGCTGTCGGTCCGGATGTCCCGGTCCTCGATGCCCTGGGCGCGGAGCACCCGCAGGAGGTTCTCGGCCTCGGTGGTCTGCGCGGCCATCGCCTCCTTGGCCGTCGTGCGGTCGGCCTCCACCGCGATGGAGAGGATCGCCAGATCCGGTGCGGCGGAGGCGCTGCCGCTGCCGGTCACGGTGACCGTCGCGGGGTCGGCGGCGGGGGCCGCCGCGAACGGGACCGTCCGCGCGGGCGCGGCGGCCTGGGCGGGGACGGTTCCGGCGACGAGCCCGCCGAGGACGAGTGCGGCGGCGAGGAGCCCGGCGGTCCGGGCAGCGGTTCTTCCGGGGTTCTCGGGTGTACGGGGTGTCACGGGCGGTCCCTTCGACGGTGACGTGGGGCGGGAAGTCCGGCGCGCACATCCCAGCACCCGCCGCCGCTCCCTCCGGTACGCCACTCCTGACCGGCCGCCCCCTTCACCTCTCCGTACCACGTGCGTACCGCCCCGCCGGCCTCGTCAGGTCTGCGCGAGGGGCTCGTACACGTCGGGCTGGAGGCCGAAGGTCCAGGCCACACCCTCACGCGCGGTCCGGGTCGCCGGAGGCACGCGGAGCCAGTACGTGCGGTGGCTGCCGTCGGGCTCGGGCGTGGAGTTGACGACCTCGACCATCGTCACGTCCTCGTCGTCGGGGAGGCCGATCCGCCACAGCACGCCGGTCTCGTCGCGGTGGACGGGCCGCGCGCCCGAGACGGCGAGGTAGCGGTCGTAGCCGTAGTACTCCAGCATGACGCGGCGCAGTTCCGCGTTCTCCTCCTCCCGGATCCGCTCGGGGGTGAGGCCGTCGAGGCCGGCGAGGAAGGCCGCGGTGACGGGCATCCCGCGCCAGGCGTGCAGGGCGAAGCCGTCGGCGTAGGCGAGGGCCGGGCCGTCGCCCCGGTCGAGTCGTCCGGCCTCGTCCCGGTGGAGGGCGACGGGCCGCTCGGTGAGCACGGCCACGCGTGCGTAGGGCCACCACCAGCCCGCGTGCCGGGCGACGGCGGCGAGCCCGGCCAGGCGGTCGCCGTGTCCGTCGAAGGCGGCGAGCCAGGCGGCGTCGTGCTGGCCGAGCACCGCGTCGAGCAGCAGGAGCCGCGCCGCGCCGGCCTCCGGGCCGTCCGGGCCCCCGGCGCCTGCGTCCGCCTGCGCCACCGCGTCGCGTATCCGCTCGGCGAGGGCCCGCGTGGTGTCCCAGAGCGCCGCCCCGGTGTTCTGCCAGTGCGCCGCCCATCCGGCGGGGCCCAGCGCGTCGTGGAGCCGCCGGCGTTCCTCGGCCCAGGGCCGGGTGCGCACCTCCTCCCGTACGGACGGTCCACGGTCCGTCAGTTCCCGTGTCAGCCGGACCGCGGCGAGCGGCGAGGGCGCCCAGAGCACCCGTTCCGGTGCGGCGAGGCCCGCCGCGCGGTAGGCGAGCCGGACGCCGGCCTCGGCGGCGGCCCGGTCGGCGGGGCCGGTGGCGGCGGCCACGGCCCGCCAGTCGTCCCGCGCGGTGGTGCGGTTCATGGTTCTGTCCCCCCAGGTTCCTCGGTGTGTCAGTCCGCGACGATCCGGTACGCGCCCGGCACGTACTCCCGCTGGCGCACCACCCGGTACCAGCCCCTGGGCAGGGGTATCGGGGCGTGTTCCTCGTGCACCAGGCGTCCGCCCTCGGGGAGTTCGAGCAGCAGTGGCCCGTAGGGGCCGGGTTCCCGAACGAGCCGGCCGGGTCCGGGAACGGCGTGGGCGTGGCCGGTGACCTCACCGAGGGCGAGGACGAGACGCCCCCGGCCGTCCCTCGCCTCCCCCCGCTCCCGCTTCGCCCGCTCCGGTACGGCCGCCTCGTCGACGGACACGAGCAGCACGTCTCCCTGCCGGTACATGGCTCTCCCCTCCCCGTCCGGCGCGCTGTCGCCGAACACACCTACGACGCTAGAGGGCGGCACTGACAACGGCCGTTCGCCCGGGAACGTCAGCGCCTCCGTGCCCACCCGGGCGGGGCGCTGTCGGAGGCGCTTGGTAGAACTCTTGCCATCAGCCGTCCGGCGCCGTTCGTCCTCTGGAGCACCGTCATGACCATTGGGGTCCACCTGCAGGAATTCCACGGCCTGCCCGTGTTCGACTTCCCGGACGCGGACGCCGTGGGCGGCCTGCCCGACGCGGCCTCGGTGGCCTGGCGCGTGTCGTCACCCACGTACGGGGAGCCCGGGGACGAGAGCTGGGAGCCGCGGTTCCGGCGCTTCCTGGAGACGGTCGACGCCTCCCGTGTCCGGGCACTGGTGGTCGGCGGCTGGGACGAGCCGTACGACACCTCCTCCGCCGCCGTCGTCACCTCGCTGATCGGTGCCAACAACCGGCTGACGGGCCTTCGGGCGGTCTTCCTCGCCGACATGACCTTCGAGGACTGCGAGATCTCCTGGATCGTCCAGTCCGACGTGACCCCGCTGCTCGCCGCCTATCCGGCGCTGCGCGAGTTCGGGGTGCGGGGCGGGACGGGCCTGGGCTTCCCCGCCGTCCGGCACACGGGCCTGCGGAGGCTGGTGGTGGAGACGGGCGGCCTCGGCGCGGAGGTGGTGCGCGGGATCGCCGCCTCGGACCTGCCCGCCCTGGAGGATCTGGAACTCTGGCTGGGCACCGACGAGTACGGCGGCGACAGCACGCCCGAGGACCTGGCCCCCCTCCTGTCCGGTGCCGCCTTCCCGGCGCTGCGCCGCCTCGCCCTGCGCAACAGCGTGATCCAGGACCGGGTGGCGGCGGCCGTGGCGGGCGCGCCGGTGGTGGCCCGCCTGGAGCGGCTGGACCTGTCCATGGGCGTGCTCACCGACGAGGGCGCGCGGGCCCTTCTGGAAGGGCAGCCGCTGACCCACCTCACGCATCTGGACCTCTCGCACCACTACGTCTCCGCGCCGCTGTGCGAGCGGCTCACCGCCGCCCTCGCCCCGCACGGCGTGACGGTCGACCTCGGTGACGCCCAGGAGCCGGAGGACGACGGGGACGGCGACGTCTGGCGCTACGTCGCGGTCGCCGAGTGACCCCCGGCCCGCGCCCCCGTGGGGCCGCCCTGGCCGTGGTCGGTGATCCGGCCGGCCGCCGTGTCGCGTTCCTCCAGGACGCGCTGCGGTCCGCCGGGCTGCCCGGGGCGCGGGTCGTGTCCTGGCCGGAGGTGCTGCGCGGCGGGGCGCGGTTCGCGGCCGGCGAGACCGTGCGGATCGACTCGCCCGGGGAGGAGCCGGAGACCGACCGGCTGCTGCGCGGGACGGACGACCCGACGCGGGTGGAGGGCACCGGGCTCTGGTACGCCCGGTTCACCGCCGCCGTGGCGGGCCTCGCCCGGGAGGCCGCCGCGGCGGGCGCCGCGCTCGTCGACGACCCGGCCGAACTCGCCGTCCTGTTCGACAAGCGGCTGAGCCACGCCCGGCTGGCGGCGGCGGGCGTCCCCGTGCCGCCGTCGCCCACCTCGGGCCCGTCGGCGCCCGCCGTGCGCGGCTGGGAGGACGTCCGCGCGCTGACCGCCCGCGACGGCCTGCGCCGGTTCTTCGTCAAGCTCGCGCACGGCTCCTCGGCCTCCGGGGTCCTCGCGGTCGAGACGGACGGCAGCGGGCGGCGGGTGCGGGCCACCACCTCCGTGGAGCGGGCGGCCGGCGGGCGGCTCCACAACTCGCTGCGGGTACGGCGCTACACGGACGAGCGGGAGGTGGGCGCGATCGTGGACGCGCTCGCGCCGGACGGTCTGCACGTGGAGCGCTGGCTGCCGAAGGCCACGCAGCGGGGGCGGGCGGCCGATCTGCGGGTGGTGGTGGTCGACGGCCGGGCCACGCACGCCGTCGTCCGCACCAGCCGTTTCCCCCTGACCAATCTGCACCTGGGCGGGGCCCGGGGCGACCTGGACGAGGTCCGGGCCGCGATCACGGCGGCCGGGGGCCGCTGGGCGGACGCGCTCGGGGTGTGCGAGCGGGCCGCCGGCGCCTTTCCCGGC
>NZ_JAPSIW010000470.1 GCF_031178505.1 Streptomyces sp.
GTCAGCGGCGGGCGCCGGGGCCTCGGGAACCGGCCGGGAAGCGCCGTCTCAGTTGCCCGGTGCCGCCCGGCCGGCGCGGCCCAGGCCGGCCACCGCCGTCACGGCGCCGACGAGGCAGAGGACGCCGGTGACGAGGGCCGCCGTGTGCAGACCGTTCATGAAGGCCTGGTGGCTGCCCGAGACGACGGCCTCCGCGAGGGCGTCCGGCATGCGCGGGGAGACGGGGGCGACGCCCATCGCCACCGCGTCCCGGGCGTGGTGCAGTTCGGCCGCCGGGCCCGCGGGGACGCCCGCGGCGGTGAGTTCGCCGGTGAGCGTGGCGCCGACGCGCCCGCCGATCAGCGACATCAGCACCGACGTGCCGAGCGCGCCGCCGATCTGGAGGGCCGTGGCCTGGAGCCCGCCGGCCACGCCGGCGTCCCGGACCGGCGCCCGGCCCACGATCGCGTCGGAGGAGGCCGCGAGGACCATGCCGACGCCGAGCCCCAGCGCCACGAACGGCGGCCACATCGCCCCGTACGGGGAACCGGTGTCCCACGCCGCGATCCCGAACGCGGCCGCCGCCTGGAGCAGCATGCCCAGCGGCATGGTGAGCCGCGGCCCGAACCGTCCCGTCAGCGCCGCGCCCAGGGGAGAGGCGGCCAGGGAGGCGAGGCTCAGCGGCAGGGTGCGGACGCCGGCGTCGACGGGGGAGAGGCCCCGGACGTTCTGCAGGTACAGCATCACGAAGAAGATGACACCGAGCATGACGAAGAAGTTCAGAGCCGTGACAACCGTGCCGGTGGTCAGCGCGCGGTCCCGGAACAGCCGCATCGGGAGCAGCGGCTGCTCCACCCGGGTCTCGTACACACCGAAGCCGACGAGGAGCACAAGCCCGGCGGCGAGACAGCCCAGCGTGCCCGCCGAGGACCAGCCCCACGTCTCGCCCTTCACGACGCCGAGGACCAGGAGCAGCAGCGCCACCGCCAGAAGCAGGACGCCGGGGACGTCGAAGCGGCGCCCCGCGCCCTCGGAGCGCGCCTGCGGGAGGACGGCGGCGCCGAACAGCAGCGCCACGATCCCGATCGGCGCGTTGATGAAGAAGACGGACTCCCAGGAGACCCGCTCGACCAGCACGCCGCCGGCGATCGGGCCGAGCGCGGTGGAGACGGCCGAGACCATGGCCCAGATGCCGACGGCCGTACCGAACCGGCGGGGCGGGAAGGCCGCCCGGAGCAGACCGAGGGTGTTCGGCATGAGCAGGCCGCCGAAGAGGCCCTGGGCGGCGCGGAAGACGATCACGCCCTCGATGGAGCCGGACACGCCGATGGCGACGGAGGCGAGGGTGAAGCCGGCGACGCCGGCGAGGTAGAAGGTGCGGCGGCCGAACCGGTCGCCGAGCTTCCCGCCGAGGATGAGGGAGGCGGCGAGCGCCAGCAGGTAGGAGTTGGTGACCCACTGGAGATCGGCGGTGGAGGCCGAGAGGTCCCGTCCGATCGCGGGGTTGGCGATCGCCACGACGGACGCGTCGAGCTGCACCATGAACAGGCCGAAGGCGACGGCGGCCAAGGTGAACCAGGGGTTGGCCCGGAGGGACCGCCGCCCGGGGGTCCCGGGCGGCGGGGCGGAGGCGGGCAGGGCGGAGCGATCCACGGTCGTGGACGACATGGAGATGCCTTGTCTGTGCGGGGTTCTGCGGAGGAGCGGGGCCCGGGGAAGCGGGCCCCGCAGGAGTGGGTCGGGAAAGGCGCCCGGAGGGAGACGGAAGCCGGTGTCGGGGAAACCCGTACCGGCCACTACGCCGAACGAGTGAAGCGTGCGCGGGGAAGTGGTCCTCCGCGCCCTCCGGTGGCACGCGCGCGGGCGCGCCCGGCCGCCCGCTACTCGGTGGGGGAGGCGGGGCGCAGGTGACGCGTGAGCGAGTTCAGCGCGCCCACGGCGGAGCCCAGCGCGTCCTGCTCGCCGTCGGTGAGGAACTGCAGCGCATGCGCGAGGTGCTCGTGCTGGAGACGGTGCACCTCGGCCAGCTCCCGGCGCGCCCTGGCCGTGGGATGGAGGTGTGCGATCCGCTTGTCGGAGGGGTCCTGGCGGCGTTCGAGCAGGCCCCGCCCGGTGAGCTGCGAGACGAGCGTGCTGACGTTGTTCGCCCGCATGAGGAGCGCGTCGGCGGCCTCGCGGACGGTGATTCCCTCCTGGCGCGCGACGAGGGTCAGCAGGGCGATCTGCGCCTCGGACGGCTTGGGCAGCCCCAGGTCCTGGACGACACGCCGGTCGAGAGCCCGGTTCAGCGCGGGCAGGCAGACCGCGAGCGCGGAGGCGACGCGGTCGATGTCCTGGCCGGACGCGGGGGTGGCGGGCATGGTGCGAGGGTAGGTCTCACCGGATAGGTATGTCAAAAGAGGTTTTCGAACGCGTCGCGAACGGGTTCACTGAGGGCATGAGTGACCCATGGGACGTGCGGAGGTGAGGGAAGCGGTGGAACACACGGCGGACGGCGACGGCGGGGACCCGGGCCGGAGCGGGGTGCCGGCGGAGCCCGGGACGCCCTCCGACGCGGACCGTTTCCATGTGGAGATCGTCCGGGCCGGCGGCGCGCGGAAATCCGGGACGGTTGTTCTGGCCCCTGTGGGGGAACTCGATTACGACACCGTGGCACCGTTCCTCGCGGCGCTGGAGGCACACGCCGGGGCGGAGCGGGTCGTGGTGGACTGCTCACGGCTTCTGTTCTGTGACTCCACGGGACTGAACGCCCTGTTGCGGGCACGCTCGCGCGTGCTGCCGGAGGGCGGTCGTCTGGACCTCGCGGGCCTGCGCCCTCCGGTGGACCGGATGTTCGAGATCACCGGGGCCCGGACGGTCTTCCGGGTGTACGAGGACGTCGGCGAGGCGCTCGCCGACGCGTGGCCGGGTAACCGGTCCTGAAGGAGCCATGGTGGTGGAGGGAGAGATGGGCGAGGTCGCGGAGGGTGGAGCACAGGTGCGCCGGCTGATCCTGTCGGGAACCGGCAGGGTCGTCTCGCGCTGCCGGGGTTTCACCGCCGAGGCCCTGGCCGATTGGGGGTGGATCCCTCCGGACAGCGAGCCGGCGGGGGAGCGGATCGAGGACGTCCTGCTCCTCGTGTCCGAGGTCGTCACCAACGCGTGCCTGCACGCCGGCGGGCCGGAGGAGCTGGTGCTGCGGCACGCCCACGGCGTGCTGCGGGTGGAGGTCAGCGACCGCAGCCCGGACCCCCCGCGCAGACAGGCCCCCCGGTCGCCCGCCCTGCCGGGCGGTCACGGGCTGATACTCCTGGACCGCCTCGCGGGCGACTGGGGGTCCGTGCCCCGGCCGGACGGGGGCGTCGGCAAGGTCGTGTGGCTGGAGATCAACCTTCCTGAACGTCCTCGCTGGCACCGTCCTCGGTGAGGCCCTCCCTCAGCTCCGCGAGGATCCGGGAGAGCAGCCGCGAGACGTGCATCTGGGAGAGGCCGATCCGCTGGCCGATCTCCGCCTGGGTGAGTTCCTCGCCGAAACGGAGCGAGAGGATCTGCCGGTCCCGGTCGTCCAGCCGGGCGATGAGCGGCTTCAGCGACTCCAGGCACTCGATCAGCTCGTAGGCGGGCTCCGCCTCGGCCACCTGGCGCCCTCCGGCGCCGGAGCCGGGCGAGGAGTCGTCGCCGGCCGGGGCGTCGAGGGAGCGGGCCGCGTAACCGTTGGCCGCGAGCTCGCCCTCCGCCACGGTCTCCTCGCTGAGGTGCAGCTGCGCGGCCAGCTCGGCGCGCGTGGGGTGGTGGCCGAGCCGCTGCTCCAGGGCGTCCAGCGCCTTCGCCACGTCGATGCGCAGCTCCTGGAGCCGGCGCGGGACGCGAACCGCCCAGCTGGTGTCGCGGAAGAACCGTTTCATCTCCCCGACGACCGTCGGCAGCGCGAAGGTCGAGAACTCGATGCCGCGACTCGGGTCGAACCGGTCGATCGCCTTGATCAGGCCGATGGTGCCGACCTGGATGATGTCCTCCATCGGCTCCGCGCGGTTGCGGAAGCGACGGGCGGCGAACTTCACCAGGCTGAGGTTCAGCTCCACGAGGGTGTTGCGCACGTACGCGAACTCCACGGTGCCCTCGTCCAGCTCGCCCAGCCGCTGGAACAGGGCGACGGAAAGGGTCTGCGCGTCGTCCGTGGAGACGGCCGTCGGCCGCTCCGGCTCGGGCAGCCCGTCGAGCGCCGCCCGCCGCGTCGCCGGGTCCGGCGCGCGGGGGTCCACGGCCGGACGGCCGGTGGGGGCGGGACGGTCGATCGCCGGGCCGTCGGGGGCGGGGTGCTGTGAACGGACGGTTTCCATGATCACGCGTTCGGTCGTCGGACGGTGGGCGGTCGTGCGGTCGCTTGTGGTGGACATGGGGCTCCTTCGACGGGGGGCGGGCGGTGGGCCTGCGCCGCGCCGGACGGCGGCGGGGGTCCGTCGGTCGAGCGTCCTGGCAAAAGGATTCCCGTAATTGCCTGCTTTGACACGATTTAACACGAAGAGGGATCTCGCATCCCGGCGTGCTCCGCGGCGGGATGCGCACCCCCGTCCGGCACAGGTGCGGCCCGTCCCCGCCGCGCGCCGTCCGGGCATGTCTGAGCCGCCCGCGAGCGGGTAGCCGCCCGGTCGAGGGACCCGGCCGTCCGGCGGACCGGCTGCCGGCCCGGGAGGAGGTGTTCGCGATGGACGACGTGCGGCTCTCCCCGCGCGAGCGGCGCATTCTGGCGGAGATCGAGGAGCAGCTCGGCCGCGACGAACCGCTCGCGCGCCGGTTCGGAACGGCCCCGAGCGGCCTCCGGTTGCCGGGCGCACCTGTCCCCGGTAGGTATCGGCTGCGGCCCGCCCTGGCGCTCGCGGCGCTCGGCGCGGCCACCCTCGCCCTGCTCGTGCTCGCCGTCACCACCGAGGCACCGGCCCTGATCTGGGCCTTCGCCACCGCCTGGGTCCTCACCCTGGTGGTGCTGCTCCGGCTGGTCGTCCGCTGGACACGGCACGGGACAGGGGACCCGCGTACACCCGGATGAACCACGACCGAACCAGGAGAGGAACCGACATGCCCCGTGGATCGAGTCCCAAGCGGGAACGGCAGTACGAGCACATCAAGGACAGCGCCCGGAAGCGGGGAGAGAGCGAGAAGCGCTCGGAGGAGATCGCCGCGCGCACCGTCAACAAGGAACGCGCCCGCTCGGGGGAGTCCAGGACCGCGAGCAAGAGCTCCACCGAGGACATGTCCTCCTCGCGGCGGGGCGGCAAGCGCTCGCACAGCGGTTCCGAGGGGCCGACCTACGACCAGCTGTACGCCGAGGCGCAGCGCCGCAACGTGCACGGCCGGTCCTCGATGAACAAGGCGGAGCTCAAGCGCTCGCTGGACAAGTGACCGCCCGGCCGCAGGCCTCACGCGTACCAAAGGGCCCCCGCCCCGGAGACGTCCGGGGCGGGGGCCGTGGATGAGGGGGACCGGCGGTGGTGCCGCCGCGGAGGGTCGTTCACCAGCGGTACCAGCGGGAGCCGCTGCCCCTCATGAGGAAGCCGAGGAGCCACAGCACGAGCACCGCGATGGCCACGTACCAGAGCACCTCGAGCGCGAATCCGGCGCCGAACAGGATGAGGACGACCAGCAGGACGAGGAGAAGGGGAACCATCGGGGCCTCCTTG
>NZ_JAPSIW010000035.1 GCF_031178505.1 Streptomyces sp.
GCGTTGGGCCTGGCCGGCGTGCAGGGCGTCGCGGAGCCAGACGTCGAAGGCGACCAGGTTGAGGTTGACGGCGTTGAGCATGAGCTCGACGGACATCAGGACCAGGATGGTGTTGCGGCGGGCGAGGACTCCGTACAGGCCGACGCAGAAGAGGAGGGCGGCGAGGACGGCCGGATAGGCGAGGTGCATCAGCGGGCTCCGCCCTTCGGGCCGGCGGCGGGGCCGGTGCCCGGGCCGGTGCGGGGGCGGGTCGTACCGCCGGTGTGCCGGGGGGTGGCGTCCGCTGCGGCGTCCTGCTTGCGGGACAGGACGATCGCGCCGACGAGGGCGGCGAGGAGGAGTACCGAGAGGGCCTCGAAGGGCAGCACCCAGTGCTTGAAGAGGATCTCGCCGGTGACGCCGGTCGTGCCCTGCGCGGGCCCGTCCAGGTCGATCCAGGTCGTTCGGAAGGCGTCGACGACGACCCAGACGAGAGCGGCGGCGGCGGCGAGCGCGACGGTGAGGGCGACCGGCCGGTTCCCGGAGTCGGCGTCCGGGGAGCGTCCGATGGGGGCCTTGGTGAGCATGAGACCGAAGAGGAGGAGGACGACGACGGAACCGACGTAGATCAGCACCTGGACCCAGGCGATGAACTCGGCGGTGAGGAGGAGGTACTCGACGGCGAGGCCGCCGAGTGCCACGACCAGCCAGAGGGCGGCGTGCACGAGCTGGCGGGTGGTGACGGTGACGAGGGCGGCGCCGAGGGTGACGAGCCCGACGAGCAGGAAGGCGATCTCGACGCCGGAGGGCGACAGGAAGCCGGGGTGGGCGGCGGCGAGGTTCACTGCTGCTCCCCCTGGGCGTCGGTGCTGCCGGGCGCGGCCTGAGGCGACCCGTGGGCCTCAGGTGCCTGGGCCGCGGCTTCGGCGGCCGCCGCGGCCTGGGCGGCGGCCTTCTCGGCGGCCTTGCGGGCGGCGGCGACCTCCTTCGGCTCCTCCGCCTTGGGGTCGAGCGCGGGCGGCTCCGGAACCGTCCACATCCAGGCGCGGAGCTTGTCCCGCTCGTGCGTGAGTTCGTGGATGTCGGTCTCGGCGTACTCGAACTCCGGCGACCAGAAGAGGGCGTCGAAGGGGCACACCTCGATGCAGATGCCGCAGTACATGCAGAGCGAGAAGTCGATGGCGAAGCGGTCGAGGACGTTCCGGCTGCGCTCCCGGCCGCCGGGGGTGGCGGCCGGGACCGTCTCCTTGTGGGAGTCGATGTAGATGCACCAGTCGGGGCACTCGCGGGCGCACAGCATGCAGACCGTGCAGTTCTCCTCGAACAGCCCGATCACCCCGCGCGTGCGGGGCGCCAGCTCGGGCTGGGTGTCCGGGTACTGCGCGGTGACGTTCTTGCGCGTCATCGTGCGGAGCGTGACGGCGAGGCCCTTGGCGAGGCCGGAGCCGGGAATGGGCATTACTGGATCGCCACCTTCACGATGCCGGTGAGCGCGATCTGCGCCAGGGCGAGCGGGACGAGCGTCGTCCAGGCCAGCTTCTGGAGCTGGTCCTCGCGGAGCCGGGGGTACGTCACGCGGAGCCAGATCACGACGAAGGCGAGGACCGCGGTCTTGAGCAGGGTCCACACCCAGCCGAGCCCGTCCGCGCCGAGGGGACCGTGCCAGCCGCCGAGGAAGAGGACGGTGGTGAGGCCGCACAGGACGACGATGCCCGCGTACTCGGCGAGCAGGAACAGGGCGAAGCGGAGGCCGGTGTACTCGGTGTACGCGCCGAAGATGATCTCCGAGTCGGCCACCGGCATGTCGAACGGGGGCCGCTGGAGCTCGGCGAGGCCGGCGACGAAGAAGACGATCGCGCCGACGATCTGCCAGGGCAGCCACCACCACTCGAAGGCGTTCAGGATGCCGGGGAGGGAGACCGTGCCGGCCGCCATCGCGACGGACGCGGCGGCGAGCAGCATCGGCAGCTCGTAGGCGAGGAGCTGGGCGGCGGTACGGAGCGCGCCGAGCAGCGAGAACTTGTTGGCGGAGGCCCAGCCGGCCATCAGGCTGCCGAGCACCCCGATGCCCATGACCGCGAGCACGAAGAAGATGCCCGCGTCGACGACCTGGCCGACCGCGCCCTCGCCGGGCCCGATCGGGATCGCGACGAGGACGATCAGGTACGGCAGGAGCGCGACGGCCGGCGCGAGCTGGAAGACGCGCCGGTCCGCGTCCTTCGGGACGACGTCCTCCTTCTGCGCGAACTTCACGCCGTCGGCGACGAGCTGGGCCCAGCCGTGGAACCCGCCCGCGTACATGGGGCCGAGGCGGCCCTGCATGTGGGCCATGACCTTGTGCTCGGTCTGCCCGACGACGAGCGGCAGCACGAGGAAGACGGCGAGGACGACGAGCAGCCGGAGGGCGACGTCGAGTACGTCGGTCACGCGGGATCGCCTCCGTCGGTGTCGTTCTCATCGGTACGTGGGGTACGCCGCCGCGGCTCGCCCTCCGGCTCCGGCGGCGCGGCGCCCTCGGCGGGCGGCTGCGGCTCCGCGGGCGTTGCGCTCTCCGCGGGGTCCTGCGGCTGCTCGGCGGCCGGGGCCTCCGGTTCCGGGCGGGTGTCCGGCGTGGCGGCCGCGCCACCGGCCGTCCCGGCCGGCTCCGCGGCGGGTGTGGCGCCGGCCGTGGGCTCCGCGTCCTCCGTGGGGGCGTCGAAGGCCGGACGGGCGTGGTGCCAGGGGGCGTCCGCGCCGCGGGGGCGCGGGCGGGGCGCCGCGGGGGACGGTGCCGCGGCCTGGCTCGCGGAGCCGTCCGAAGCCGAGCGCGTACGGCGCGGGGCCGGCTGACCGGCCGATCCCTCGCTCACACTGCGGGTACGGCGCGGGGGCACCGCCTCGGCCGCCTGGCTCGCCGAACCCTCCGACACCGAGCGGGTACGGCGCGGGGGCGCCGCCTCCGCCGCCTGGCTCGCCGAGCCCTCGGTGGCCGTGCGGGTACGGCGGGCCGGGCGGTCGGCGCGGGTGGGGGCCGGGGGGAGCTGGCCCTTGAGGGGGCCCCATTCGTTCGGGTCCGGGACGCCCGGCGGGAGCATCTGGCGGCGCTTGGGGCCACCGTCGTGGGACTCGCCCGGCTCCTTCGCGCCCGGCCACGCCTTGGCGACCCGGGCCGCGAGCACGAAGTCCTTGCGGAGCGGGTGGCCCTCGAAGTTCTCGGGGAGCAGCAGCGGGACCAGGTGCGGGTGGCCCTCGAACCGTACGCCGAACATCTCGTGCGTCTCGCGCTCGTGCCAGGCCGCGCCCGCGAACACCCCCACCGCCGTGGGCAGGACGGGATCGCCGTGGGGCACGGTCGTGCGCAGGAGCAGCCGCTGCGGGGCGCCGTCCCGGAGGGCCACGACGTGCGCGCAGACGCGGAAGCCGGTGCCCGGCTCGTCCACCGCGCTCAGCCAGTCGAAGAAGGTGCAGCCCAGCTCGTCCCGGGCGGTCCGCAGCGCGTCGAGCCAGTCCGTGACGGGGACGTCGACGGTCAGCAGGTCGTACGCCCGCTCCGCCGCCGCCTCGTCGCCGAACAGGTCCGTCACGGCTTCGGGAAGGGAGTCGTAGCGGTTCATCGGTCGTCGCCTCCCGGCGGAGGGGTGACCAGCGGGCCGGTCAGCTGGGAGACCGAGGCCGGCGGTGCGGTGCCGTACCGCTCCCCCAGGTTCTCGCGGGCGATCTTCTCCTGGAGCTTGAGGATGCCCTGGAGCAGCGCTTCGGGGCGGGGCGGGCAGCCCGGCACGTACACGTCGACGGGGATGATCTGGTCGACGCCCTTGGTGACGGAGTACGAGTCCCAGTAGGGGCCGCCGCAGTTGGAGCAGGCACCGAAGGAGATGACGTACTTCGGGTCGGGCATCTGCTCGTAGAGCCGCTTCACGGCCGGGGCCATCTTGTCGGTGACCGTGCCGGAGACGATCATCAGGTCGGCCTGGCGCGGGCCGGGCGCGAAGGGGATCACGCCGAGGCGGATGAAGTCGTGCCGTGCCATGGACGCGGCGATGAACTCGATCGCGCAGCAGGCGAGGCCGAAGTTGAAGACCCACAGGCTGTAGCGGCGGCCCCAGTTGAGGACGACCTTCATCGGCTCGGGGGCCAGGCGGGCCAGCGGGCCCAGCCGGGGGGCCGGCAGGGGTGTTACGTCCATGCCAGGACACCCTTCTTGTACGCGTAGAGGAGTCCGACGGCGAGGAAGCCGAGGAAGACGAACATCTCGACCAGGGTCGTCGCGCCGTATCCGGGCGCGGCGAAGACCGTCGCCCAGGGGAAGAGGAAGATCGAGTCGACGGCGAAGATGACGTAGAGGAAGGCGTAGACGTAGTAGCGGACCTGGGTGTGGGCCCAGCCCTCTCCCACGGGGTCGACGCCGCACTCGTACGTGAGCAGCTTCTCGGGGGTGGGCACGACGGGCCGCAGCAGGCGTCCGGCGCCGAACGCCACGGCCACGAACATCACGCCGATGACGGCGAGCAGCCCGACGGCGGAGTACGTCTCGAAGTGGTCGGCGGCCTGGGCCGCGCCAACGGTCGGTTCCGGCACGTCCGTCCCGCCCCTCGGTCTCGGTGTCTCACGTGTCACTTCCGTACGCACGCGAGTCTAGGCCCTGCTAAAGGGAGCGTAAGCAGGCGCGGGTGGGGTTATCCCCCGTGCCCCTCACCCACCTCCCCCATGGCCTCGGACCGCCCCGTACGGGCAGGCTGGGGCCCATGACCGCCGATCGCGACCCCGCCGCTCCCGCCTCCGCTCCTTCCGCCGCCCCGCGTCCGCGTACGGCCTACGGCAAGGAGACGTGGAGGGAGATCGCCCATCTGCTGTCCAACCTGGTCACGGCCCTCGTCGGCTTCGTGTACGCGGTGGTGAGCGTCGCGCTCGGGGCCGGGCTGGCCGTGACGGTGATCGGCCTGCCGCTGCTCGCGCTCGGTCTGGGCGGAGCGCGCGGGATCGGCCGCGCGGAGCGGGCGCGGGCCCGCCGGCTGCTCGGGGTGGAGATCGCGGAGCCCTCGCGGCTGCCCCGGCCCGGCGGCTTCTTCGGCTGGCTGTGGGCCTCGCTGAAGGACCCGGTGGCCTGGCGGACGCAGCTCTACGGGCTGCTCCGGCTGCCGTGGGGAGTGGTGACGTTCGCGGTCACGCTGGTCTCGCTGATCGTCCTGTGGCCGGTGCTGCCCTACGTGGCGCGCGGCTTCGCGAACGCGGACCGGCTGATGGTGCGGGGTCTGCTGTCGCCCTCCGACGAGCTGGAGCGGCGGATCGCGGAGCTGGAGTCGGACCGGGGGGTGGTGGTGGACACGGCCGCCGCCGATCTGCGGCGCATCGAGCGGGACCTGCACGACGGTGCCCAGGCCCGGCTGGTGGCGCTCGCGATGGGGCTCGGTCTCGCGAAGGAGAAGCTCCTGGAGGACCCGGAGGCGGCCGCGGCGATGGTCGACGAGGCGCACGGCGAGGTGAAGCTCGCGCTCCAGGAGCTGCGGGACCTGGCCCGGGGCATCCACCCGGCCGTCCTGACGGACCGGGGCCTGGACGCGGCCCTGTCGTCGGTCGCCTCCCGCTGCACCGTGCCGGTGAAGGTGGCGGTGGACCTCGCCGAGCGGCCGGCGGAGGCGATCGAGGGCATCGCGTACTTCACGGTCTCCGAACTCCTGCAGAACGTCTCGAAGCACGCGCGGGCGCGGGCGGCCTCGGTGGAGGTGTGGCGCTCGGGGGACCGGTTGATGCTCCAGGTACGGGACGACGGCGTGGGCGGGGCGCGGACGGACGGCGGAACCGGCCTCGCGGGACTCGGGGAGCGGCTCGGCGCCGTGGACGGGCTGCTCCTCGTGGACTCGCCGGCGGGCGGACCGACCGTGGTCACGGCGGAACTGCCCTGGCGCGCCCGGCCCGCCGGCGCCTGAACCCCCTGATCCCTGTCGCGGCCCGCCCGCGCACCGCCCGGCGCGCGGGCCCCTTGCCCCCTGCCCGCGCGTGTACCGCCCGGGCGCCTGGCCCCTGACCCCGGCCCCCGGCCCGTTCACGTACCACCGCCCCGGGCCCGCACGTGTACCGCCGGCCCTCCAGGTGGGGAAAACCCCCGCCCCGAGACGCCCACCCTCCTCATGGTCCCCGGCCCGGCCCGGCGGAAGGCTGGAGGACGTACGGAAACCGCCCTCCCCCACCCAGAAGGACCGCCATGGACCCCGCTCCCTCCCTCCGCCTCCCGGCCGTGCTCCGCGCGCCCTTCGAGGGCCGCACCTGGCGGGCCTTCCTCCACGTCCTCGTCGGGCTGCCGCTCGCCGTGTGCTGGTTCGCGCTGTCGGTCGCCCTCACCGCCACCGGCACCGGACTGCTGATCACCTTCCTCGGGGTGCCGGTCCTGGCCGGGACGCTCGCGCTGTGCCGGGGGTTCGGCGCGGTGGAGCGGGCGCGGGCCCGCGGGCTGCTCGGGCTCGGGGTGGCGGCGCCGGAGCCGGTGCGGGGCCGGACGGGCGGGGCGTTCTCGTGGATGGGGGCGGCCTTGCGGAGCGGGGCCTCGTGGCGGCACCTGCTGTACGCCGTGGTGCACCTGCCGTGGGCGGTGTTCTCGTTCGCGGTGACGGTGGCGCTGTGGGGCTGGGGCTGGGGCCTGTTCACGTACCCGCTGTGGCAGTGGACCTTCCCGGCGTACGTGGGGCAGGACGGCATCCAGCTGTACGGCGACCGGACGCACGCCTTCTACCTGGACTCGCCCTTCGAGATCGCCGTGACCAGCGCGATCGGGCTGGTCTTCGTCCTGGTCGGCCCGTGGGTGCTGCGCGGTCTGGTGGCCGTGGACAAGCTGCTGGTGGCGGGGCTGCTCGGTCCGTCGCGGCCGGCCTCACGGGTGACGGAGCTGGAGTCGGACCGGGGGGTCCTGGTGGACACGGCCGCCGCCGATCTGCGGCGCATCGAGCGGGACCTGCACGACGGGCCGCAGGCCCGGCTCGCCTCGCTGGCGATGGATCTGGGGCTGGCGAAGGAGACCCTGGCGCGGGACCCCCGGGCGGCGGCGGTCCTGGTGGACGAGGCGCACGGTGAGGTGAAGCTCGCGCTGCGGGAGCTGCGGGACCTGGCCCGGGGCATCCACCCGGCCGTCCTGACGGACCGGGGCCTGGACGCGGCCCTGTCGTCGGTGGCGTCGCGGTGCGCGGTGCCGGTGTCGGTGGACGTGGATCTGCCGGCGCGGCCGGTGGCGGCCATCGAGGGGCTGGCCTACTTCACGGTGTCGGAGCTGCTGCGGAACGTCTCGGCGCACGCGCGGGCGCGCCGCGCCTGGGTGGAGGTGTGGCGTTCGGGTGAGCGGCTGATGCTCCAGGTGCGGGACGACGGTGCGGGCGGGGCGGCCGTGGGCAAGGGCGGCGGCCGGGGCCTTTCGGGGCTCGCGGAGCGGGTCGGGGCGGTGGACGGGGTCCTCGCGGTGGATTCCCCGGAGGGCGGTCCGACGGTGGTGACGGCCGAGCTCCCCTGGCGGGCGTAGCCCTCCCGGTGCCGGTGCCGGGTGCGATGCTGAGGGTGCATCGCCCCTCGGGGGCATCGGACGATCGGGACATGGGGGCTGCGGGACGTGGGTCTGGGCGCGGGGACGGGTACGAGTACGGGTGTCGGTACGGGCACCGGCGCGGGTACGGGTACGGGAGAGGAGGCCGGCCGGGTGCGGGTGGTGATCGCCGAGGACTCGGTGCTGCTGCGCGAGGGTCTGACGCGGCTGCTGACCGACCGGGGCCACGAGGTGGTCGCCGGGGTGGGTGACGGCGAGGCGCTGGTGACGGCGGTCGCCGGGCTCGCGGAGGCCGGGGCGCTGCCGGACGTGGTGGTGGCGGACGTACGGATGCCGCCGACCCACACGGACGAGGGGGTACGGGCGGCGGTGCGGCTGCGGAAGGAGTACCCGGGTCTGGGTGTGCTGGTCCTGTCGCAGTATGTCGAGGAGCAGTACGCCACCGAACTCCTGGCCGGGTCGAGCCGGGGCGTGGGTTACCTCCTGAAGGACCGGGTGGCGGACGTGCGGGAGTTCGTGGACGCGGTGGTGCGGGTGGCCGGGGGCGGTACGGCGCTGGATCCGGAGGTGGTCCAGCAGCTGCTCGGCCGCAGCCGGCAGCAGGACGTGCTGGCGAACCTGACGCCGCGCGAGCGGGAGGTCCTCGGTCTGATGGCGGAGGGCCGGACGAACTCGGCGATCGCGAAAGCGCTGGTCGTGAGCGACGGAGCGGTGGAGAAGCACATCGGCAACATCTTCCTGAAGCTGGGTCTTTCGCCGAGTGACGGCGATCATCGCCGGGTGCTCGCGGTGTTGACCTACCTCCGGTCGTGATGGTCTGACAGTCTGTCAGGTGTCGCGGGACGCCGGGACGGACCGGGGCCGTGCCCCGGCCTCCTGGGGCCCCGGGGCCGCGGGATGAGGCGGAATCCGACTTTCCGGAACACTCCGGGTGGCGACAGAACGTGACAATTCAGGGCAAGAGGGCGTCTCAAAATGAGGTCCATGATGTGAGAAGTCCCGGGAAGGGCCTCCTTACCGTCGTAGGGTGGCCATGGGACGGACGGTGACCGGCCGGCCGGTTCCCGAACCTTCTCCCGCCTCCGGCGGGGAGTCCCCTTGCCGCGAGGGAGGTCCAGTTCAGTGACCAGTCAGGTCAGTAGCGAGGCCGGTGAGGCCCTGGTCGGAGAGCAGCGCAACGCTCCGGCGACGGCCCAGAACGGCACAGAGAAGGAAGTACGCCGGCTCGACCGGGTGATCATCCGTTTCGCGGGTGACTCGGGCGACGGCATGCAGCTCACGGGTGACCGGTTCACCTCGGAGACGGCGTCCTTCGGGAACGACCTCTCCACGCTGCCGAACTTCCCGGCCGAGATCCGGGCACCCGCCGGCACCCTGCCGGGCGTCTCCTCCTTCCAGCTGCACTTCGCCGACCACGACATCCTGACCCCGGGCGACGCCCCGAACGTGCTGGTCGCGATGAACCCGGCGGCGCTGAAGGCCAACATCGGGGACGTGCCGCGCGGGGGCGAGATCATCGTCAACACGGACGAGTTCGCCAAGCGCGCCATGGCCAAGGTCGGCTACGCGACCTCGCCCCTGGAGGACGGCTCGCTGGACGGCTACCGGGTCCACCCGGTGCCGCTCACCACGCTCACCGTCGAGGCGCTCAAGGACTTCGGCCTGTCCCGGAAGGAGGCCGAGCGCTCCAAGAACATGTTCGCGCTCGGGCTGCTCTCGTGGATGTACCACCGGCCCACCGAGGGCACCGAGGCCTTCCTGCGCCGGAAGTTCGCGAAGAAGCCCGAGATCGCCGAGGCCAACGTGGCCGCCTTCCGGGCCGGCTGGAACTTCGGCGAGACCACCGAGGACTTCGCCGTCTCCTACGAGGTCGCCCCGGCGACCCGGTCCTTCCCGGCCGGCACGTACCGGAACATCTCCGGGAACCTGGCCCTGTCCTACGGGCTCGTCGCCGCCTCCCGCCAGGCCGACCTGCCGCTCTACCTGGGCTCGTACCCGATCACCCCGGCCTCGGACATCCTGCACGAGCTGAGCCGGCACAAGAACTTCGGCGTGCGGACCTTCCAGGCCGAGGACGAGATCGCGGGCATCGGCGCCGCGCTCGGCGCGGCCTTCGGAGGTTCGCTCGCCGTCACCACGACCTCCGGCCCCGGCGTGGCCCTGAAGTCGGAGACGATCGGCCTCGCGGTCTCCCTGGAGCTGCCGCTGCTGATCGTCGACATCCAGCGCGGCGGCCCGTCCACCGGCCTGCCCACCAAGACGGAGCAGGCGGACCTCCTCCAGGCCATGTACGGCCGCAACGGCGAGGCCCCGGTACCGGTGGTCGCCCCGAGGACGCCGGCCGACTGCTTCGACGCGGCCCTGGAGGCGGCGCGGATCGCGCTGACCTACCGCACCCCCGTCTTCCTGCTCTCCGACGGCTACCTCGCCAACGGCTCCGAGCCGTGGCGGATCCCGGAGGTCGACGACCTCCCGGACCTGCGGACCCGGTTCGCCGGCGGCCCGAACCACACCCTGGACGACGGCACCGAGGTCTTCTGGCCGTACAAGCGCGACCCGCACACCCTGGCCCGCCCCTGGGCCGTGCCCGGCACGCCCGGCCTCGAGCACCGCATCGGCGGCATCGAGAAGCAGGACGGCACCGGCAACATCAGTTACGACCCCGCCAACCACGACTTCATGGTCCGCACCCGGCAGGCCAAGGTCGACGGCATCGACGTCCCCGACGTCGAGGTGGACGACCCGGACGGCGCACGCACCCTGGTCCTCGGCTGGGGGTCGACCTACGGGCCGATCACGGCGGCCGTGCGGCGCGTCCGGCGGGAGGGCGGCGCCGTCGCCCAGGCCCACCTGCGCCACCTCAACCCCTTCCCGAAGAACCTCGGCGAGGTGCTGAAGCGGTACGAGAAGGTCGTCGTGCCCGAGATGAACCTCGGCCAGCTCGCCACCCTCGTCCGGGCGAAGTACCTGGTCGACGCCCGCAGCCACACGCAGGTCAACGGCATGCCGTTCAAGGCGGAGCAGCTCGCCGCCGTCCTCAAGGAGGCCATCGATGCCTGAGTCCACCGAGTCTCTGCTGAGCCTGGTGCCCAAGGCCGAGGCCGTCCAGTCGATGAAGGACTTCAAGTCCGACCAGGAGGTCCGCTGGTGCCCCGGCTGCGGTGACTACGCCGTCCTCGCCGCCGTCCAGGGCTTCATGCCCGAGCTCGGCCTGGCGAAGGAGAACATCGTCTTCGTCTCCGGCATCGGCTGCTCCTCCCGCTTCCCGTACTACATGAACACCTACGGGATGCACTCCATCCACGGACGCGCCCCGGCCATCGCCACCGGCCTCGCCACCTCCCGCCGCGACCTGTCCGTCTGGGTCGTCACGGGCGACGGCGACGCGCTGTCCATCGGCGGCAACCACCTGATCCACGCCCTCCGGCGGAACGTCAACCTCAAGATCCTCCTCTTCAACAACCGGATCTACGGGCTGACCAAGGGCCAGTACTCGCCCACCTCCGAGGTCGGCAAGATCACCAAGTCGACGCCGATGGGCTCGCTCGACGCGCCCTTCAACCCGGTGTCGCTCGCGCTCGGCGCCGAGGCCACCTTCGTGGCGCGGACGGTCGACTCCGACCGCAAGCACCTCACCGAGGTGCTGCGCCAGGCCGCCGAGCACAACGGCACGGCGCTGGTGGAGATCTACCAGAACTGCAACATCTTCAACGACGGCGCCTTCGAGGTCCTCAAGGACAAGGACCAGGCCAAGGAGGCGGTGATCCGCCTGGAGCACGGGCAGCCGATCCGCTTCGGCGCCGACCTGGGCCAGGGTGTCGTCCGCGATCCGGCCACCGGCGACCTCCAGGTCGTCCCGGTCACCCCGGAGAACGAGTCGCGGATCCTCGTCCACGACGCCCACTCCGCCTCCCCCACCACCGCCTTCGCGCTCTCCCGCCTGGCGGACCCGGACACCCTGCACCGGACGCCGATCGGCGTCTTCCGGTCCGTGGAGCGGCCGGTGTACGACACGCTCATGGCCGAGCAGCTGGACTCGGCCGTCGAGCGGTACGGGAAGGGCGACCTCGGGCAGCTCCTGACCGGCAACGACACGTGGACGGTCGTCGGCTGACCGACGGGGCACCACGGAACGGCGCGAGGGGGCGCGGCCACGGCGGCCGCGCCCCCTCCGGCGTTCCCGGCGCCACGGTCCCGCCTCCCGGGACGTCATGACCGTATCGCGGTACGGACATGACAAGCCGCCCCGTCCGGCGCTACCGTCGACGGGACAGCGCGGTACGGGGCGAGCGATTCAGGGCGGGAGGTCCGGTGAGGCCGGAGACGACGGGCACCAGCACGGGCACGAGGGGCGCGGACGGGAAGCCCGGGGACGCGCGGAACGAGGGACGGGCGGGGCTCCTCCACGGGGTCGGCGCCTACGGCATGTGGGGCCTGGTCCCGCTGTTCTGGCCGCTCCTCAAGCCCGCCGGCGCGATCGAGATCCTCGCCCACCGCATGGTGTGGTCCCTGGCGTTCGTCGGCCTCGCGCTGCTCGTCCTCCGCCGCTGGAGCTGGACGCGTGAGCTGGTCCGCAGCCCGCGCAAGCTGGCCCTGCTCACCCTGGCCGCCGCCGTCATCACCGTGAACTGGGGCCTGTACATCTGGTCGGTCAACACCGGCCACGTCGTCGAGGCCTCGCTCGGCTACTTCATCAACCCGCTCGTCACCATCGCCCTCGGCGTGCTCGTCCTCAAGGAACGGCTGCGCCCGGCCCAGTGGACGGCCGTCGCCGTCGGCCTCGCCGCCGTGCTCGTCCTGGCGATCGGCTACGGCCGGCCGCCGTGGATCTCGCTCACCCTCGCCGCCTCCTTCGCGCTCTACGGCCTGGTGAAGAAGAAGGTGAACATCGGCGGCCTGGAGTCCCTCGCCGCCGAGACCGCCGTCCAGTTCCTGCCCGCCCTCGCCTACCTCCTCTGGCTCGGCGCGCAGGGCTCCTCGACCTTCGGTGCCCAGGGCGCGGGCCACGCGGCCCTGCTCGCCGCGACCGGCATCGTGACGGCCGTACCGCTGGTCTGCTTCGGGGCGGCGGCGATCCGCGTCCCGCTGTCGACGCTCGGCCTGCTCCAGTACCTGGCGCCGACCTTCCAGTTCCTGCTCGGTGTCCTGTACTTCCACGAGGCGATGCCGCCGGAGCGCTGGGCGGGCTTCTCGCTGGTCTGGCTGGCGCTGACGATCCTCACCTGGGACGCCCTGCGGACGGCCCGCCGCACCCGGAGCGAGATCGAGCGGGCCCGGCGCCTGACGGCGCCCGCCGCGCCGGACCGGCCGGACACCGCCGGCACCGCGGTTTCCACCCCTTCGGCCCAGCGCGGGCGCTGACAACAGGCGCGTTCGGCTCACGCGTAGTTACGTCGGGAGTCCAGGCCCTGACAAGGAACGGGGCCCTCGTCCCGAGCGGAGTGATGGCTCCATGTCGCAGCCCCTCGCCCTCTCGGTCGACTTCGGCCGGGGATTCACGGATGCCTGGTCGGCCGTCGCCGAGTTCATCCCGAAGTTCATCGCCTTCCTCGCGATCCTGCTGATCGGCTGGTTCGTGGCGAAGATGATCGCCAAGGTCGCCGACCGGCTGCTGCGCAAGGTCGGCTTCGAGCGGATGGCCGAGCGCAGCGGTGTCGCGAAGGCCCTCAAGGGGTCGAAGTACGACGCCACCGGCATCATCGCCAAGATCCTCTACTACGCGGTCCTGCTGATCGCGCTCCAGCTCGCCTTCGGGGTCTTCGGCCCCAACCCGGTGAGCGTCATGATCAACGGCATCGTGGCCTGGCTGCCGAAGGCGATCGTCGCCTGTGTGATCGTCGTGGTCGCCATGGCCATCGCGAAGGCGGTGCGGGACATCGTCCAGGGCGCGCTGGGACAGATGTCGTACGGGAAGGTGCTCGGCACGGCGGTCTGGGCCTTCATCGTCGGCCTCGGTGTGATCGCGGCGCTGAGCCAGGCCGGTATCGCGACCTCGGTGACCGGACCGGTGCTCACGGCGGTGCTCGCCACGATCGCGGGTGTCGTGATCGTCGGTGTCGGCGGTGGGCTCGTCACCCCGATGCGGGGCCGCTGGGAGCGGTGGCTGTCGGCCGCGGAGACGGAGACGGGCCGGGCCAAGGACCAGATCGCGGCCTACCAGCGCGGCCGTGAGGACGCGCGGGGCGGGATGCCCGCGGCGCAGGAGCGGATGGGCGGCCGGCAGGGGATGGGCGGCCAGGAGCGGCGGCGCCCCGGTCAGGAGCCGCCGATGCCGCCGGCGCCCCCGGTCGACCCGATGTGACACGGCGCGCGGCGGGCCCCGGCCCGCCGTGCCGCCGGACCCGCCGGTGCCCGACGGCCCCGGCGGGTCCGCCGTGTTCCCGGTACGGACCGGGCCCCCGAGCCGCCTGTGCGGGCCTGCCTCAGGCGGCGTCCTTGTCGAGGAGGTCGAGCTCGCGGACCAGCCAGCAGACCGCCGTCAGGCGGAGGGTGGCGAAGTCGTGGCCGACCGGCTCGACCCAGTCGGCCTCGGAGAGCCAGTCGGTGAACCCGAGGACGTAGTCGGCGAGCTCCTCCCGCCCGACGGTCCGGGGCTCCGGGCCGCGCTGGGCGGGGACGAGCGCGTCGCAGACCGCGGCGGCGTGCTGGTCGACGGCGGCCACGAGCCCCGGCTCGAAGGAGAACTCCGAGAGCCGGGGCAGGTACGTGGAGACGACGTCGGTCAACGGGCAGCCGGGCGAATCGTTCATCCCTCTACATTAGGGGCGCCGCGGGGCCTTCAGACCGTGAGCTTTGTCGCAGCGTCTGGGCCCTTTGAGGACACCGGCGGGACCGCCCGCGGGACCTCCGCGCCGGCCGGGCTGCGCCGCCCTCCCCGTACCCCGGTCGCGGTGACGGCCACGCCGAGGACGACCATCACCACCGGGACGACGAGGGCCGACCGGAAGCCGTCGAGGCCGCCGCCGGTGAGCCCGTACACCGCCGTCACCGCCGCGATGCCGACGGCCGAGCCGAACTGCGTGGCGGTGGTGAGCAGTCCGCTCGCCAGGCCCTGCTCCTCCTCCGCGACCCCGTCGGTGCCGGCGATGGTGAGCGGCCCGTACGCGAGGGAGAAGGCGAGGCCGGTGAGGAGCAGGGCCGGGAACATCGCGGCGTACGACCAGTCCGGGCCGACCGGCAGGAACAGCGCGTACGCGACGGCGGCGAGGACGAAGCCGCCGAGGACGACGCGGGCGTTGCCGTACCGGTTCACCAGGCGCGGGGTCAGGGTCGGGGCCAGGATCGCGTCGCAGCCCATGACCACCAGGGCCAGTGCCGTCTGGAGGGAGGACCAGCCGCGCAGCTCCTGGAGGTGCAGGGTCACCATGAACTGGAAACCGAAGAAGGAGCCGACGAACAGCAGGGCCCCGAGGTCGGCGCGGATCACGGACGGGGTGCGCAGCAGGCCGGGCCGGACCAGCGGGGTGACGGCCCGGCGTTCGACGGCGACGAAGAGAGCGGCGAGGACGAGCCCGGCGGCGAGGGCGGCGGCGGTCAGGGGCCAGCCGGTGAAGCCGTGCTCCAGCCGGACGATCCCGTACGCGAGGAGGAGCATCGCGCCCGAGGCGGTGAGCGCCCCGGCGAGATCGAAGCCTCCGCGCCGTCCGCCGGCCGGGCGCTCCTCCTTCGGGACCAGCTTCAGGGCGGCGAGGAGGAGCGCGGCGGCCAGCAGCACGGGGGCGAAGAAGACCCAGCGCCAGCCGAGCTGGGTGAGGAGGCCGCCGATGACGAGGCCGAGCGAGAAGCCTCCGGCGGCGGTGCCGGCGAAGACGAGCAGGGCCTGGTTGCGCCGCGGCCCCTCGGCGTAGGAGGTGGTGATGATCGACAGGGCGGCCGGGGTCATGAAGGCGGCGGCCACGCCGGTCACGAAGCGGGCCAGGACGAGGGTCCAGCCCTGGTCGGCGAGGCCGCCGAGGCCGGAGAAGACCAGGAAGACGGTGAGCCAGCCGAGGAACATGCGGCGGCGTCCGAGGAGGTCGGCGGCCCGGCCGCCGAGGAGGGTGAAGCCGGCGTAGCCGAGGACGTACGCGGACATGACCCAGGCGGCGGTGGAGGTGGTGAGGTCCAGATCGGCGCGGATGCTCGGGACGGCGACGGCGAGCATCGCCACGTCGATGCCTTCGAGGAAGATCGTCCCGCAGAGGACGAGGAGCAGACTCCAGGAGCGTGCGGACACAACTGTCTCCAGGGCGGGGAGGGTTGGGGTTCCGGTTACCGGAATGAGGGTCGGTTCCCTCTTGTAACCATCCGCATCCTGCGGCACCATCGGGTGGCATGGAAGAAGGCACTTCGAAGTCACCGAGTCACTGCGCGGGAACCTACGGGGACGGCGCCGGACCCGACACGGATCCCTTCCAGTGGGACACCCGCGAGGACTGCGAGGTCCGCCAGATCCTCGACCGGATCGCCGACAAGTGGTCCCTGCTGGTCATCGCGCTCCTCGACCGGCGCGTGCTCCGCTTCACGGAGCTCCGCCGGGAGATCGACGGCATCAGCCAGCGCATGCTGACCGTGACCCTGCGCCAGCTGGAGCGGGACGGCCTGGTGAAGCGCACCGTCCATCCCGTGGTCCCGCCCCGCGTCGAGTACGAACTCACGCCGCTGGGCGCGACCTTGCACACCACGATCCGCTCCCTGGTGACCTGGACCGAGCGGCACCGGGGCGAGATCGCGGCGGCCCGCGCGGCGTACGACGCCCGGGAGGAGCCGGAGTTCGCCGGCTCCGGGGAGTCCGCCGCCCGGCCCGTGCCGGTGTAGGGCGGGCGGCGCGCGGATATCCGGTGGCCCCGCGGGATCACCGGCCCGCAGGCTGTCCCCATGGAAGAACCGAAATACCGCATCCGCGCGCTCCACACCCCGGACACCGTCACCGTCTACCAGGCGTACGCGCCCGCACTCGGCCTGCCGGCGGCGCGGGACGGCCGCTTCCCGGACGCCTGGAAGCGGGACCGCATGACGTGGATCAAGCCGTCGTTCCTGTGGATGATGTACCGCTCGGGCTGGGGCACCAAGGAGGGCCAGGAGACCGTCCTCGCCGTGGAGATCACGCGCGAGGGCTTCGACTGGGCCCTGCGCCACGCCCAGCTCTCGCACTACGTCCGGGGCCTGCACGCCGACCGGACCACCTGGCAGCGGGAGTTGCGGCGGGCTCCGGCACGGGTGCAGTGGGACCCGGAGCGGGACCCGCACCTGCGGCCGCTGCCGTACCGCTCGCTCCAGCTCGGACTGACGGGCGAGGCCTACCGCCGGTACGCGGACGAGTGGACGGTCTCCGTCACCGACGTCACCGGCCTGGCCCACGAGGTCCACGCGCGCGTCCGCGCGGGCGACGTGGAGGCGGCCCGGCGCCTGATGCCGCGCGAGGAGCCGTACCCGGTGCCGGACGGCCTGCTGGACCATCTCGTGCACTGAGGGCGGTGGTGAGGGACCGTCAGTCGTCCGGCCGCCCGCCGCGCGCCGCGCCCGCCGAGGCGGCCACGACGCACAGCACCGCGATCCACTGGGACCAGGACAGCGCCTCGCCGAGCACGACGAGGCCGATGAGGGCGGCCATGGCCGGTTCGAGGCTCATGAGGATGCCGAAGACCCGGGGCGGGATCCTGCGCAGGGCCTCCAGGTCCAGCGTGTACGGGATCACCGAGGAGAGCAGCGCCAGACCGGCTCCGGCCGCCAGGACCCACGGCTGGAGGAGGGCCGTCCCGCTCTCGGCCACCCCGAACGGCACGGTGACCAGGGCCGCGACGGCCATGCCGAGCGCGAGACCGTTGCCCTCGGTGGTGTGCCGGCCGAGGGCCGCGCCGACCAGGATGTACAGGCCCCAGCAGGCTCCGGCGGCGAGGGCGAACAGCACGCCGAGCAGGTCCAGGTCGCCGCGCCCCTCCATGAGCAGGACGACGCCGCCGGCGGCGAGCGCCACCCAGAGGCCGTCCAGCCAGCGCCGGGATCCGGCCAGCGCCACGCCCAGCGGGCCGAGGAACTCGATGGTCACCGCGATCCCGAGCGGGATGCGCGAGAGCGCCAGGTAGAAACAGAGGTTCATCAGGCCGAGGACCAGGCCGTAGGCGAGGACCACCGTCGCCGTACGGCGGGTCACGCGCGGGGACGGCCGCCACAGCAGTACCAGCACGGCCGCCGCGAAGAACAGCCGCAGGGCGACCGTCCCGAAGCTGCCCACCGTGCCGAACAGGTGCTTGGCCACGGCCGATCCGAGCTGGACACTGACGATGCCGAGCAGCACCAGGACCGTCGGCGGGATCGCGCCGAAGGCGCGTCCGGCCACCGCGGCGGCCGGGGTGGTGCGGGGTGAGGGGCCGCGCTCGGTCCCGTCGGCGTTCGTGGTGACCACGCGTGGATTGTCGGCCACCGGCCGCCGCGCGTCACCCCCCTTTCGCGGGCCACGCGTGCGTGCCGGGCCGTCAGTTCGTTTCCTCCGTACGGGTACGGGACCGGTACGCCCGCACCTTGTGGCGGTTGCCGCACCGCTCCATCGAGCACCAGCGGCGGCGGCCGGGCCGGGGGCCGCCGGTGCGGAGCGGTTCGAGACGGAGCGCGCCCGCGTCGAAGCGGAAGCGCTGCCCGTCGCGGTGCCGGAGGGTCATTCCCGGGGTGTTCCGGTGGCGGTCCGTGTCATGTGACCGGTACAGGTAGTTACATGACCGCACTCCACTGGAAGCTTGTGATCGACTGCGCCGACCCGCACGCCCAGGCCGCCTTCTGGGCCGCCGCGCTGCGCTACGAGGAGGAGGACCACAGCGCCCTCGTGGAGCGGCTGCTGAACGCCGGCGCCGTGCCCGCCGGGGAGACGGCCACCGTCCACCCGGGCACGCCCGCCGAGCGCCTCGGCTGGCGCGCCCTCGCCGCCGTGAGCCACCCGGACGACCCGCGCGACCCGGCCACCGGCGCGGGCACGGGCCGCCGCATCCTCTTCCAGCGGGTCCCTGAGGCGAAGACGGTCAAGAACCGGCTCCACCTGGACATCCACACGGAACCGGGCACGCGGGACGCGGAGGTGGCCCGCCTGGAGGGCCTGGGGGCGACCGTGCGGCGGAAGGTGGCGGAGCAGGGCGGGAGCTGGGTGGTGATGACGGACCCGGAGGGGAACGAGTTCTGCGTGCAGTAGGGGGCCCGTCGGGGCGGGCGGTCGGCTGCGGTCGCCGGCATCCGGGCCGGGTGCCGCGCCCCGGGTCAGCTCCCTCGGGCGGCCCGGTCGGCGCCCCCGGGGGACGGCGGCCCCGGCGGGGACAGGACGGCGGCGAGGAGGCTCACGTCGTCCCGGGTCCAGTCGATGGCGAACCGCTCGGCGGCCGCGTACAGGGCCACGACGGCGGCGGAGGGCGTCGGGTCGGCCAGCCCGGCCAGAACCCGGGCGGCCCGCTCCTCCCCGAACTCCTCGCCTCCGCCGCCGCGCCCCTCCGTGAGGCCGTCGGTGGACACCACCAGCAGGTCGCCGGGGGCGAGCCGGGTGGTGCGCGTCTGCCAGCTGCCGGGCGGCGTGTCCAGGACGGGGTGGGCGAAGGGGCCGGTGACGTTCAGGCGCTCGACCGCGCCGCCGGCCCGTCGCAGGAACGGTTCTCCGTGCCCGGCGTTGACCCAGCTGACGGTGGAGCGTGCCGGGTCCAGGACGGCGACGAACAGGGTGGTGAAACACTCCTCCTGATCGACCAGCGCGTGCTTCACCGCCCGTACGACGGTGTCCAGGTCGGCTCCCAGCCGCAGGGCCACCATCACGACGCTTTTCAGGCGTACGGCCAGCAGCCCCGCGTCGACCCCGTGCCCGCACACGTCCCCGAGGAAGACGGCGGTGGTCCCGTCGGCCAGCGCCACGGCCCCGAGGTAGTCCCCCGCGATCAGCCCCTCGGCCGCCCGTACGTCCCCGGCGATGTCCACCCCGGCGCCCGGCGCCTCGCAGGAGACCAGGATCTCGTGCAGCCCGCGCACGGCGGGGCCGACCTGGACCAGGGCCTCCTGGTCGCGGCGCGCCTCGCGCTGCGAGACGGCCAGGCGCGCGCTCACCCCTTCCGCCTCCTCCGCCAGCCGGCCGATCCATCCGTGGGCTCCGCCTGGCGGCGACCCGCGCAGCGCCGCCAGGCCGACCACGGCGGCGATCAGGACCCTCGACCCGGTCGGTCTTCGCCAGGCCGGCACCCGGCCGACGCTACCCACGAGGCGAGCCCGCCCTCACGCCACCACGCCGGAGCCCGGCCCTTCCGGCCCCCCACGGCCCGCACCCGGCCGGGGGCCCGTACTCCATCGGGGACCCCACCCCGCCGGACCCCGGGCCCCGCCGACCTCCGGAACTCCCCCGGGCGCTCCGGGCCGTCCCCACCACCCCTCGGCCCCCGCACGCCCCGCACGTCACCGGGCCCGTCCGCTCACCGGACGGCCCTGACCGGTTTCCGCTCTTGACGCCAAGTCAAACTTTCACTGAACATTCAGCACGCACACGCACAATCGTTCAACGGAACAACTGAACACCGCACGTGCACTCGTACAGCTCCAGCGCCTCGTGGCTACCCGGCCCGAGGCGTCTCGCACGTTCCGTCCCATCCCCGTTCGGAATCCGGAGCCCCCACATGAACCTCTCCGTTCCCCGACGCGCCGTCGCGGCCGCCGCGCTCACCGCCCTCGCCCTGGGCGGTCTGACCGGCACCGCCGGCGCCGAATCCCGGGCGGCCTCGGCCCTGGCCGCCGCCCCCGACATCCCGCTCGCCAACGTCAAGCAGCACCTGACGGACCTCCAGGCGATCGCCACCGCCAACGGCGGCAACCGCGCCCACGGCCGCCCCGGCTACAAGGCGTCCATCGACTTCGTGAAGGCCAAGCTGGACGCGGCCGGTTACACCACCACGATCCAGCAGTTCAGCTACAACGGCACCACCGGCTACAACCTGATCGCCGACTGGCCGGGCGGAGACCCGAACCAGGTCGTGATGGCCGGAGCGCACCTCGACTCGGTCTCCTCCGGCGCCGGGATCAACGACAACGGCTCCGGCTCCGCCGCCGTCCTGGAGGCGGCCCTCGCCGTGGCCCGGGCCGGCTACCAGCCCTCCAAGCACCTGCGGTTCGGCTGGTGGGGCGCCGAGGAGCTCGGCCTCGTCGGCTCGAAGTACTACGTGAACCAGCTGCCCACGACCGAGCGGTCCAAGTTCGCGGGCTACCTCAACTTCGACATGATCGGGTCGCCGAACCCGGGCTACTTCGTCTACGACGACGACCCGGTGATCGAGAAGACGTTCAAGGACTACTTCGCGGGCCTCGGCGTCCCGACGGAGATCGAGACCGAGGGCGACGGCCGCTCCGACCACGCCTCCTTCAAGAACGTGGGCATCCCGGTCGGCGGTCTCTTCACCGGCGCGAGCCGGGTGAAGACCAGCGCGCAGGTGACCAAGTGGGGCGGTACGACCACGGCCTTCGACCGCTGCTACCACTCGTCCTGCGACACGACGTCGAACATCAACGACACCGCCCTGGACCGCAACAGCGACGCCATCGCGCACGCCCTGTGGACGCTGTCCGGCACCACCACCCCGCCGCCCACCGGCAAGGTCTTCGAGAACACCGCCGACGTCTCCATCCCGGACAACGGCGCCGCGGTGACCTCCACCGTCAACGTCACCGGGGTCACCGGCAACGCGCCCTCCACCCTCAAGGTGGAC
>NZ_JAPSIW010000471.1 GCF_031178505.1 Streptomyces sp.
CATCGCATGCCCGGCAGGAACGGCGCGGGGCCCCGTCCGGCCGCCGTGCGCAGCACAGGACGGAAGGAACGAGAGATACGCTCGATCACGGGTGAGATCAACGGTGCGGCGTCCGACGGCAACCACCTGGCCGCCGGCCCCGATGCCCACCAGTTCACGGGGCCACGCGGCGGTCGTATCTCCACCGCCGTTCCGCGCGACGCCACCCACTGGGACGAGGTCGTCGCCGAGCTCGGGTACGAGCACCTGCGCCGCCCACGACCTCCGTCACACGGGACTCACCTGGTTCGCCGACGCCGGTGTCCCCGTGCACGTTCTGGGCAAGATCGCCGGGCACGGATCGCTCACCACCACGCGGCGGTACCTGCACCCCGACGTGCGCCAGATCAACGCCGCCGGCGCCGCCCTCACCGCCCACCTCAGCGTGCTCCGCGCACCGCGGTCGCTGCCCAGCCGGATCGTCGTCGCTCGCTGACCCGGTCAAGGCGGGTGGGTCCCCCAGCGGTCCCCAGAAACGATCAAGGGGCCGTCTCAGATTGCTCTGAAAGGGCCCCTGACCTGCGACTCTTTCGAGTCGGGACGACAGGATTTGAACCTGCGACCCCTTGACCCCCAGATGTGGGGGCCGGGGGTACTGCCCGGGCAAAGCAGACAAGATCCGGTCGCATGGCGTGCATCCATGCCTGCGCCGCTCGACGTCACGGACACTGTGTGGTCCCCAAGACGCACGCACCTTCGGTGAGGTGCACCCAACCCAGGACCCGGGTGAGGCGAGCAAAACGGCGTGCGGGCGGTGGCCCCAGTCGCGCAGGCGGAATGAGGCCCAGCACGCCCGGTGCGCGGCCCGCAGCTGCTCCATCGGCGTTTCGGCCACCGCCTCTCTTTGCACTGCTGTTGTGAGAGGCGGGTCGATGCATCCGTCACGCTCCGGCGCCCGCGCCATCCCCAGGTTTCCTGCTCGACCGAAATACACACGTTCGATATCCGGGCTGGCTCGTTGAGCCTCGTGAACCGGACCCGCCCACGAGACAGGGGGACAGCCTGACCTTGGAAAGCACATCCGAGCAGGCGAGCGCAGGCGAAGCTGAGGGAACGCCCCCGGAGAGCGCGAGCACCGTACAGGAGGAGGAGTTCCGGTTCCGGGACGAGTCCCGGCGCGGCGCCCAGGTCACCCCGGACCTTGTAGTAGGTCCCGCCGGCCCGCCGAGCGACCGTCCCCCCTTCACCCACGAGGTCCAGCGCCACTTCACCGCCCGGCACCAGTACGCCAAACGTCCTCGCTCCCGAACTGACCGGCAGGGGTGGGCTCCTGTGACGGTCACCGGCGACACCCGGAAGACCTCTGCCTGGACCATCCCGGCCTATCGGTACCTGCTCGGAAGCGAGAGGTGGCTGGCGCGTGACGAATCTTCTGCAGACCTGCGCAGAATGCGGTCAGTGCGTGGCGTCGTTGGTGCGCGCGGTCCCGATCGCCATGGCGGCGAGCAAGGCACAGGCGCCGCCGAGCCAGAACACGCCTTGGAGCGTGAGCGTGTCGACGATGATGCCGCCGGCCAGCGCGCCACAGCCGATGGAGAGGTTGAACACCGCCACCCAAAGCGAGGAGGCGGCTTCCACGGCCTGCGGAGCGGCCTTGATCATCCACGTCTGGAGGCCCACGGACACACCGCCGAAGGCCAGACCCCAGATGATCAGCAGGATCGCGCCGCCGATCCCGGTCTGACCCAGCAGCAGGAAGAGGGGCATCGTGGCCGTCATGGCTACGGCGATGGTCAGCACGCTGCGGTGCACGCGGCGGGAGAGCGCCGAACCGGCGACGAAGTTGCCGATCATGCCGGCCGCGCCGAACCCGAACAGCAGCGGACCGACATAGCGCTCGTCGATCCCTGACAGCTTCTGCAGCGCCGGGCTCACGAACGTGTAAGCGGCGAAGTGTCCGAACACGAGGAGCGCCGTCGCGATGATGCCGACGCGCACGCCTGGGTTGCGGAGCTGGTGCATCAGCAGCTTGGGCCGGATGGGCTGGGAGGCGACCAGTCTCGGCAGTACCGCCAGCAGGGCGATCAGGGTCACGAGCGCCAGGGCGCTGAGCGAGGAGAAGGCCATGCGCCAGCCGGTCAGGTCACCGACCAGGGTGCCGAGCGGGACACCGAACACGTTCGCGGCTCCGACGCCGCCGAAAATGACCGCGGTGGCGCGCGGCACGTCCGCTGGCGCGACGAGCCGGACCGCGAGGCCGGCGGCGACCGCCCAGAAGCCGCCGACCGCGATGCCGACCAGCACCCGGGAGCCCACCAGCACCGCGAAGTTCGGCGCCAGGGCGGAGCCCAGGTTCGCGGCGGTCATCAGGGCCATCAGTCCGAGCAGCAGGATGCGGCGGTCCAGCGACCCGACGATCATCGGGACCAGCGGTGCGGCGAATCCGGCGACGATGCTGGGCACCGTCACCATCAGTCCTGCCGTCCCCTCGGAGACCGACAGCGCGGACCCCACGGAGGTCAGCAGACCGATCGGCAGTTGCTCGGCGGTCACCAGCAGGAAGGTGCCCAGCGTCACCACGGCCACCGCCATCCAGCGACTTCTACCCGGGCTCCCCGGTTCCCTCGTCCGGGCGGGGGTCTGCTCTGCGGTCGTCAACGCATCCTCCTACAACAATTCGGGAACGGTCGCTCCCAAACGGTGACACTAGTATGGGAGCGAACGCTCCACAAGTTGGGTAAGGTGAACCCATGGCACGCCCCCGACAGTTCGACGAGAAGAACGCGGTCACCTCGGCGACCGACCTGTTCTGGCGACGCGGTTACCACGCCACCTCGGTGCGCGACCTGGGTGACGAGCTGAAGCTCACACCCAGCAGCCTGTATCGGACATTCACCGACAAGCACACGCTGTTCCTTCGCGCGCTCGACCACTACCGGGCCACCGAGTCCGTTCAGGCGCGCCAGCGCCTGGACGCGACGGACCGCCCGGTCCTGGAGGTGCTGCGGGAATGGATGCTGTGGCTGGTCGCCTGCCCCGCCGACGGCACGCCAGGTCGCGGCTGCTTCGTGGTCAACACCGCAACCGAACTGGGCACCACCGACGAGAAGGTCCAGCAGCGGACCGAGGCCGCATTCGAGGTCACACGCCAGGCCTTGCGCTCGGCCCTGGCCGAGGGGCGCGATCGTGGTGAGCTGCCCGAGGACCTCGACGCCGACGCCGCCGCCGAGCTGTTGTTCACCACGGTCCTCGGCCTACGGGTACGCGAACGAGCCGGGCATGACCTCAAGCGTCTGACCACCGCGATCGACTTCGCGATCCGGAGCCTGGGACCCACGCCCCCGGAATCTGCCTGACCGCCCGAACTCAGTGGAGCTCGATCCGGGCCACCGCCGACTCAACGGTCTGCTACGGCGTCGCCTGCGGCCCCGCCGTGGCCTCGGCACCATCACCGCAGCAGCTCTCGTCATCTGGCTCCGCACGTGAACGCCCGAATCACCCTGGAGATCGGCACGTACATTGTCTCGTCGTGATCGAATGTGTGGGCCAGTCGGCCGTCCAGCGCACCCTCGCGCCGTACCCCCGCCGGAGCTCCACTTCGACGCGAGTCAGTACGGCACCGAAGTGGCTCGCACCGAGGCGGACCGCTGGTGGCAGGTGAACTCGTAACCCAGCACGGCGCGCCCCCGCCCGACCGCGGGCCCTTGCCGGCTCGGTGTCCGTGGCCAACGGAGAACGCCCCAGCGGGCCCAGGTGCTGTCGAAACTCGGTTCTCGCACAGATCTTGGGGAGTCGTCGCGGAGCGTTACCTCGTTGTTCGATTGCGAGGAGTCGGGTTCGCGTGAGACCGCGCACGCCTCAGGTCCCCGCCACCCGCTGCTGCAGCCGGTTGTGGCCGTGATGGTGCTGGTCATGCGGACGATGCACCGTTCTGGGACTCGCTGGTATTCGACGGAATCGACGATGGGGATGTCGAGGCGGTCACAGCCGCCTTCGGCACGGTCGAGGTGGTGGCGAGAGGCCGCGCGGCCGACTCTGCCTGTCCGGACTGGCCGCTTCTCGGGTCGGGTCCACGACCGATACCAGCGCAGGCTGAAGGACCTTCCGCTCGCCGCGCAGGGCTTGGTGATCCGGCTGACGGTCCGGCGCTTCATCTGCGGGTCGGCCGAGTGCCCGCGTCGGACCTTCGCCGAGCCGTTCTCGCGGCCGGGTGCCCCGCACGCACGGTTCACCACGCGTCTCAACCACGCCCTGGAGCAAGTGGGACTCGCGCTGGCCGGGCGGGCCGGAGCTCGGCTGGCGGTCCAGCTGGGCTTCGGCGCGGGACGGATGACCTTGTTACGCAGGGTCATGGCATCGCCCGATCCGGAGTTCTCCGCAGATCGCCGACCGGTTCCACCTGTGGCAGGGCCTCGGCCGAGCCGTGGAAACATGCGTCGCCAGCCATCGCGACTGCCTGCGCGATCCTTCACCCAGCAGGGTGTTGCCGGAGGCCACGCGAGCGGCTGCCGCCCGGCCGCTGGGCGACTCGGCACCTGTCGGTCGACGGGCGGAGCGCAAGAAGGAAGCACATGCCCTTGTCCACGAGCACCTTGACCAAGGTCACTCACGCCGGACGATTGCCCGGCACCTGGGCGGGGGCCTCAACACCGTGCTGCGGTACGCGAACGCCGCGAACTGGCAGGACACCATCCGTGGAAACCGGCCCGGTCCCAGCAGACTGGACCTCTACAAGCCCTCCCTGGAGCGACGACTCGCCGAGGGATGCACCAACGTCACCCACCTCCACAGCGAACTCGTTGCCAACAACGCTCCCGTCACCTACCAGATGGTCCGCGCCCACACCGCCACCCTCCGCGGGGGCCGGCCGGCGCGCCGCCGAGGCCGCCGACGGTGCGAAAGGTGACCGGGTGGCTCACCCGACATCCCAACGCGCTGAGCGAGAAAGACCGGGCCGGCCTGAAGGATGTCCTCGCACTCTGCCCTGATCTGGACACAACCGCCGGACACGTCCGCAGCTTCGGCGAGACACTCACAGACCGCCTCGGTTCCCCACTTCCCACCTGGATCGACGCAGTCGATGACAGCCAGCTCCCCGATCTCACCGGCATCGCGCTCCACCTTCTGCAGGACCTTGACGCCGTGATAGCTGGGCTCACTCTCGACTGGAGCTCCGGGAGCATCGAGGGCGCCGTCAACCGCATCAGGAAGATCAAGCGCCAGCTCTACGGCCGAGCCGGATTTGAACTCCTCCGCAAGATGATCCCGCTCCAGCAACACTGCGCGAGCAGCCGCCCAGCCGTGGCAGGGTGGCCTCATGTTGATCCGAAAGGGCGATGCCGCGTAGGCGTCCCAAGGCCGTCCGCGCAGAGCGGTGGTGGCCACGATGGCAGTGTTCGGTCCTGAGAGTCCGCGGTGTCTCCGCACGGACTCGTGCAGCGATCCGCCGGGTCGAAGACCAGAAGATGTGGCTTAACGCGGTTACCCATGCGCTCTCGTGCTTCGAGCGAGCTTTTGACCGGCCGGGACGCTACCTGGACGCGTCCGAGTTCGAATCGCCCGGGGTGGGAGATGCTCGTGAGACCTCGAGTGGGCGATGCGGCACCTTCCTCCCGGAGCGCAACGGGACTCGGCCCGACTGATCACACGCATCG
>NZ_JAPSIW010000036.1 GCF_031178505.1 Streptomyces sp.
TGCTGGTGCGTGGTGCTGTTCTTCGCCTCGACCGGCGCCTCCAGCGCGTACCTGACCGTCTCCGAGATCTTCCCCATGGAGACCCGCGCGATGGCCATCGCCTTCTTCTACGCGCTCGGCACCGCGGTCGGCGGCATCAGCGGCCCGCTGGTCTTCGCCGAGCTCACCGAGTCGGGCGTCGTCGGCGACACCGTCCTCGCCTTCCAGATCGGCGCCGGCCTGATGTGTGCCGCCGGCATCGTGGCGGCCTTCCTGGCGGTCGACGCGGAGCGCCGCTCCCTGGAGGACATCGCGGAACCGCTGTCGGTGGTGAAGTAGGACAGCGGCGCCCGGGCCCGGCCCCGGGTGCGATGAGGCCCGGGCGGGTGCCCCGCCCGGGCCTCATCGCGTCCCGGCTCAGACGCCCGCGTAGGAGTGCTTGCTGCTGACGAAGATGTTGACGCCGTAGTAGTTGAAGAGGAAGCAGGCGAAGGCGATGAGCGCGATGTACGCGGCCTTGCGGCCCTTCCAGCCGGCCGTGGCACGGGCGTGCAGGTACGCCGCGTAGCCGACCCAGGTGATGAAGGACCAGACCTCCTTGGCGTCCCAGCCCCAGTAGCGGCCCCAGGCGTCGCCGGCCCAGATGGCGCCCGCGATGATCGTGAACGTCCACAGCGGGAAGATGGCGGCGTTGATCCGGTAGGCGAACTTGTCGAGGGTCGCCGCCGCGGGCAGCCGCTCCAGGACGGAGCGGGCGAAGCCGCCCGGCTCGCCGCCGTTCGCCAGCTTGTTCTCGTACGAGTCACGGAAGAGGTACAGCAGCGTGGCGACCGCGCCCAGGTAGAGGACGGCGCCGCAGAAGATGGCGGTGGAGACGTGGATCCACAGCCAGTACGAGTCGAGGGCGGGCACCAGCTGGTCGCTCTCGGTGTAGAGCATCGTCGTCGCCATGCCCAGGTCCAGCAGGACCGTGGTCACCAGCGGCAGACCGATCCACCGCACGTTCTTCCCGGCGAGGAGGAAGGCGAGGTACACGCCGACCGCGACCGCGGAGAAGGTGGTGGAGAACTCGTACATGTTGCCCCAGGGGGCGCGCTGCACGGAGAGGGCGCGGGTGACCACGCCCGACGCCTGGACGGCGAAGGCGAGGACGGTGAGCGAGATCGCGATCCGGCCGTAGAGGTCGCCCTTCACGGTGCCGCCGGCCGCGCCGGGGCCGTCGGGCACCTCACGGGTGCCGGCGGCGGCCCGGGTGACGACCTTCGGCCGGTCCAGGACGGTGGTGCCACCGGCCTTCTTCACCTGGACGGAGACGGCCGGTGCGGCGGCCGCGCCGGCCTTGCCGGTGAGCGCGGCGGCGGTCCGGCCGACCTTGCTGCGGCTGCCGAACACCCACTCGGCGATGTGGGCCAGGAAGGCCAGGGTGTAGACGGCCATCGAGGAGTAGACGAGCGTGTTGCTCATCTGCGCCAGGCCCTCGTTGGTCGCGGCGGCGAGGATCACTTCTCAGCCCCTTCTGCTTCTGCGTCGGCGGGTTCCGGCGCGGGTGGCGCCTGTGCGGTGAGCGTGACCGCCAGGTCGGCCAGCTCCTCGGGGAGCTTGGCCGAATCGCTGCGGCCGAGCCCCGCCATCTCGACGACGGTGACGCCGTCCTCACCCCGTACGGCCCGGACCCAGACCCGGCGCCGCTGGATGAACAGCGAACCGGACAGACCGGCCAGCGCGGCGGCCGCGCCCGCGAGGGCGAGACCGTTGCCCGGCTGCTGCGAGATCTGGAAACTGGCCCACTCCTTGATCTCCTTCTCGAAGGTGATCGAGCCGGCCCCGCCGGGCAGGGCCATCGTCTCGCCGGGCAGCAGCCGCTGGGCCACGCCCGTGCCCGTACCGAGCTTGAACTGGGTCATCTTGGTGGTGTTCAGCTGGTACACGTTCTGCGGCACGCCGGAGTTGACGCGCAGGTCGCCGTGGTAGCCGGTGAGCGCCAGGACGGGGAAGTCGAGCGCCGGGAACTGGGAGAACATCGTGCCCTTGCCGGCACCGGCGAAGGTCGGCACGAACAGGGCGGTGAAGCCCAGCTGCTCCTTCTTGCCGTTCTTGTCCCGGTAGCCGTCCATGACCTTGATGGCGCCGGTCGAGGTGATGTTGTTGTCGATCGGCAGCAGCGGGACGGCGCCCTTGAAGACGACCTTGCCGCGGCCGTCCTTGACGGTGACGACGGGCGCGTAGCCGTGGGCGATCAGATAGACCTTGGAGTCGCCGACCTTCAGCGGCTCGTTGACCCTGATGATCGCCTTCCGGTCCCGCTCACCGCCGTCGGTGTACGTGACGGCCGCCTCGAAGGTGCGCGGGGTGCCGCGCTGGGGGCCGTCCTTCTCGTACGTACCGGTGAAGGTGTCCAGGGTGAAACTGAACGGCTCCAGCTCGTCGACGCCGAACTGGGAGCCGGACTTGAAGTCGTCGTACTGGGTGAGCGTGTTGGAGAAGCCGTCGCCCTCGACGATCAGCTTGCCGCCCTCGGACTTGAACAGCTGCCCCCAGGCGAAGGCCACCAGCATCACGATCAGGGCGATGTGGAAGACCAGGTTCCCCGCCTCGCGGAGGTAGCCCTTCTCGGCGGCGACGGCGTCCCCGTCGGCGTGCGCCCGGAACCGACGCCGCTTCAGCAGCTCGCGCGCCGCCTCCCGCACCTCCTCCGGCCCGGCCCCGGTCCGCCAGGTCGTGTACGCGGGGAGGCGGGTGAGGTGCTTGGGGGCGCGCGGCGGCCGGCCGCGCAGCTGGCCGACGAACTGCCAGGTGCGGGGGACGATGCAGCCGATGAGGGAGACGAACAGCAGGATGTAGATGGCGGAGAACCACGCCGAGCTGTAGACGTCGAACAGCTGGAGCTTCTCGTACACCGGGGTGAGCGTGGGGTGGGCGTCCTTGAAGTCCTGCACCTTGAGCTCGTCCGCGCTGGTCTGCGGGATGAGGGAGCCGGGGACGGCGCCGAGCGAGAGCAGGAAGAGCAGGATCAGCGCGACCCGCATCGAGGTGAGCTGGCGCCAGCACCAGCGGATCCAGCCGAGGACACCGAGCCGGGGGCCGCCGGCGGCGGTCTCCTCGGCGCTCTCCTCGCGGGGCGCGGTCGACAGGGCCGCCCCGGCCGCCGCGTCCTCGGGGGTCGCGGAGTTCTCCGTCGTGTCGGTCTTGCTCATGGAACTCAGATCCCCACCGTGAAACCGCTGGACCAGCCCTGCATCGTGGCCACCATGCTGTCCCACACGCCGGTGAGGAGCAGGACGCCGGTGACGATCATCATGCCGCCGCCGATCCGCATCACCCAGCTGTAGTGCTTCTTCACCCAGGCGAAGGTGCCGAGGGCCTTGCGGAAGGCGATGGCGGCGAGCACGAAGGGGACCCCGAGGCCGAGGCAGTACGCGAAGGCCAGTATCGCCCCGCGTCCGGCGCTGGCCTGCTCGAAGGCGAGGGCGTTCACGGAGGCGAGGGTCGGGCCGATGCACGGCGTCCAGCCGATGCCGAACAGCGCGCCGAGCAGCGGGGCGCCGACGAGGCCGGCGACGGGCCTGCGGTGGAAGCGGAACTCGCGCTGGGTGAGCCAGGGCATCAGGCCGAGGAAGAACACGCCCATCAGCACCATGAGGACGCCGAGGATCGTGGTGAAGGTGCCGCGGTACTCCTGGAGCGTCGAGCCGAAGTAGCCGAAGAGGGCGCCGCCGGAGACGAAGACGGCGGTGAAGCCGAGGACGAAGAGGGCGGCGCCGGCGGTCATCCGGCCGCGGCGGTTCTCGGCCAGGTCGGTGCCGGTGACGCCGGTCACGTACGAGAGGTAGCCGGGCACCAGGGGCAGGACGCAGGGCGAGAAGAAGGAGACCAGGCCGCCGAGCGCGGCGATGGGCAGGGCGAGCAGCAGGGCGCCGCTCATGACCGTCTGGTTGGGATCCACGTCACTTCTCCGCGAGGAGCGGCTCGATCATCGAGCGGAGCTTCTCCTCGTTCAGTGCCATGAGCGAGCGGGCGGCGATCCTGCCCTCCTTGTCGAGGACGAGGGTGGAGGGGATCGCCTGGGGGTTGAGGGTGCCCTCGGGGAAGCCGAAGAGGATCAGCTTGCCCGCGGGGTCGTAGAGGCTCGGGTACGGCACGCCGTAGTCCTTCTCGAAGGCGACCGCCGACTGCTTGTTGGGGTCCCGGGTGTTGATCCCGACGAACTCCACGCCCTTGGCCTTCAGCTCCTTGGCGACCTTGACGAAGTGGGGGGCCTCGGCGCGGCACGGGCTGCACCAGGAGCCCCACACGTTCAGGACGACGACCTTGCCCTTGAGGCCGGCGACGTCGAGCCGCTTGCCGTCGACGGTCTCGCCCGCCAGCTCGCCGGGGGCCTGCCGCTTCCCCTGGGCGGCGGTGGAGATGCCCCCGGCGTCGGTGACGAAGTTGGTGCCGCCACCGCCGCCGGACTTCCCGGTGTCCTCACCGGCGCAGGCCGAGAGCGCGAGGGCGGCGGTCAGCGCACCGACGGCCAGGAGGGTGCGTCGAGGGGCACGGCGAGAGCTCATGTGAAAAGTTTCGCATGGGCGTTTGGGGGATCTTGGGCACCCCCCTACGTGCCCGTAAAGCCCCTTGTCAAGATCGGCTAAGCCGTGCGCAGAAATGCGTTCCAGCCGCCGGCCGGCTTCTGGCCCACGCCGAGGCCGCGCAGCTTGGCGAGAATCTTGGGGTCCTGGACGTCGAGCCAGTCCGTGAACTGCCGGAACGAGACGAGGCGCACGTCCTTCTTTCCGGCCATTGCCTTCAGGGCCTCCTCGACGGCGTCCATGTAGATGCCGCCGTTCCACTGCTCGAAGTGGTTGCCGATGAAGAAAGGCGCGCGATTCGTCTCGTACGCGCGGCGGAATCCGGCGATCAGGGCGTCGGTGGCCTGCTTGCGCCAGCCCGGGTAGCGGGCGGGCATGCCCTTGGTGGAGTTCCCGGACTGGTTGGCGAGCATGTTGTAGTCCATGGACAGGACCTCGAAGGAGTGCCCGGGGAAGGGCACGGCCTGGAGGGGCAGGTCCCAGATGCCGCGGCGCTTGACGGGCCAGGTCTGGCGGCCGCCGGGCGAGCTGGCGTCGTAGCGCCAGCCGAGCCGCTGGGCGGTGGGCAGCAGGTTGTCCTGGCCGAGGAGGCAGGGCGTGCGGCCGCCGACGAGTTCCTTGGAGTAGTCGAAGGGCAGCGGGTCGAGGTCGGTCCAGCCGCTGTTGGTCTTCCACTCGGTGACGAACTTCATGGCCTGGTCGATCTCGCTCTGCCACTGGGCCGGGGTCCAGTGGGCGACCGAGCCGGAGCCGCCGCAGAAGTGGCCGTTGAAGTGGGTGCCGATCTCGTGGCCCTCGAGCCAGGCCTGGCGGACGTACTTCAGCGTGTCCTTGATGTGGTCGTCGGTGAGGTAGCCGATGTCGGAGGCGCCGACGCGGTTGTTCGGCGGCCGGTAGAGGTCCTTCTTGGACTCGGGCAGGAGATAGATCCCGGAGAGGAAGAAGGTCATCGCCGCGTCGTGGTTCCTGGCGAGTTCCAGGAAGCGGGGGAAGAGGCCGTTGCCGACCTCTCCGGCCCCGTCCCAGGAGAAGACGACGAACTGGGGCGGCGTCTGACCGGGTTCGAGCGGGACGGGGGTGTCGGGCTGGTTCGGCTGCTTGCCCGTGTCGGCGGTGGAACCGTCGCCGATGGGCTTGGCGTCCTGGGTCGGGGCGGGGGTCGTGGGGGTACCCGTCCCGGTGTCGCCGCCCTTACCGGGCCCGGAGCCTCCCGGTTTCCTCTCCGTCCCGGCGTTCCCGGTGCCGCAGCCGGCTATCCCGGCCGCCGCTGCGGTGCCGACGCCCGCCCCGAGAAGACTCCTTCGACTGATCCCGCGCATGCCATCCCCAATTCGCGCTCACGTACGACTGAAACGTCATCCAATCCGACAATCAGTGAGATGCGGGGAGGAACACGGAGGTTCCCGGCGTGCGCACAAAAATGTCAGGGCGATCGAATGGCGTGTACACGACTGGCGTGTACCTCGCTCGATCGCCCTGACTGTGTCCCGCGGCGCGTCGGCTGTCCAGGGAGAGGACGGGGAGAAGCCGTGGAGGCAGCGGGGAGGGAGCGGGCGCGGGGCACCGGGAAGAGGTCCGGGCCCCGCGCGGGCGGCTACGCGCCGAACGCCTTCGACTTCCCCTTCGCCGGCTTCGCGCCCGCCCGCAGGTGCGGCGGGACGAGATCCAGGGCCGGCTCGCTGTACCCGACCGAGACGATCCGGTCGCCCCGGTACGTGAACGAGGTCAGCGAGGCCAGCGTGCACTGGCGCCGCCGCGGGTCGTGCCAGAGCCGCCGCTTCTCGACGAAGCTGCGCACGATCCAGATCGGGAGCTGGTGGCTGACGCAGACCGCCTCGTGCCCGCGCGCCGCGTCCTTCGCGGCGTCCAGCGCGCTCATCATCCGGACGACCTGCTCGACGTACGGCTCGCCCCAGGACGGCTGGAAGGGGTTGGTGAGGTGCCGCCAGTTGCCCGGCTTGCGCAGGGCACCGTCCCCGACGCCGAAGGTCTTGCCCTCGAAGACGTTGGCCGCCTCGATGAGCCGCTCGTCGGTCACCAGCTCCAGGTTGTGCGTCCTGGCGATGGGCGTGGCCGTCTCCTGCGCCCGCTCCAGCGGGGACGCCACGACGTGCCGGATGTCCCGGCCGGACAGGTGCTCGGCGACCCGGTCCGCCATCTGCCGCCCCAGCTCCGACAGGTGGTAGCCGGCCCGGCGCCCGTACAGGATCCCGTCCGGGTTGTGCACCTCGCCGTGCCGCATCAGGTGGACGACGGTGACGTCCTGGTCGCGGTCGCTCATGCCGTGGCCTCCGCCGCGGCGCGGGCGGCGGCCGGCAGCGCCGCCGCGATCCGCTCCACGGCCCGCTCGTCGTGCGCGGTCGACACGAACCACGATTCGAAGGCGGAGGGCGGCAGGTAGACGCCGTCGGCCAGCATCGAGTGGAAGAAGGCGTTGAAGCGGAAGGCCTCCTGCCGCTTCGCGTCCTCGTAGTTCCGCACCTCGTCGGCGGTGAAGAACACCGAGAACATGTTGGAGGCCGTCTGCAGCCGGTGCGCCACGCCCTCCTTCGCCAGCGCGTCCGTCACCAGGCCCTGGATCTCCTTCGAGACCGCGTCGACCTTCGCGTACGCCGCCTCGTCGAGCAGCCGGAGCTGCGCGAGCCCGGCGGCCGTCGCGATCGGGTTACCGGAGAGCGTGCCCGCCTGGTAGACCGGCCCGGCCGGGGCCAGGTGGCCCATCACGTCGGCGCGGCCGCCGAAGGCCGCCGCCGGGAAACCGCCGCCCATGACCTTGCCGAAGGTCATCAGATCCGGCTTCACCCCGTCGACGCCGTACCAGCCGGCCCGGCTCGTACGGAATCCGGTCATCACCTCGTCGGAGATGTACAGCGCGCCGTTCTCCCGGCACAGGTCCGCGAGGCCCTGGTTGAAGCCCGGCAGCGGCGGCACCACGCCCATGTTGCCCGGCGAGGCCTCGGTGATCACGCACGCGATCTCGCCCGGGTGCGCGGCGAAGGCGGCCCGGACCGCCTCCAGGTCGTTGTACGGCAGCACGATCGTGTCGCCCGCCTGCGCGCCGGTCACGCCGGGCGTGTCGGGCAGGCCGAACGTGGCCACCCCGGAGCCGGCCGCGGCGAGCAGCGCGTCCACGTGGCCGTGGTAGCAGCCCGCGAACTTCACCACCTTGGCCCGGCCCGTGAAACCGCGGGCCAGCCGGATCGCGGACATGGTGGCCTCGGTGCCGGAGGAGACCAGGCGCACCTGCTCGACCGGCTCGATCCGGGCCACGATCTCCTCGGCGAGCGCGACCTCGCCCTCGCCCGGCGTACCGAACGAGGTGCCACGGGCCACGGCGGTCTGCACCGCGGCGGTCACCTCGGGGTGCGCGTGGCCGAGGATCATCGGTCCCCACGAGCAGACGAGGTCGACGTACTCGCGACCGTCCGCGTCGGTGAGATACGGACCGGTACCGGACACCATGAACCGGGGCGTTCCGCCCACGGCCCGGAAGGCGCGCACCGGTGAGTTCACGCCACCGGGCGTCACAAGGGACGCGCGGTCGAAAAGCGTCTGTGAGACTGGGGCTTCGTATGAATACGACACTGCGATCCTGACCTGCGAGTACGACGTCTGATACGGAGGGACGGTGTGGGCACCCTGTGAATTACGCCGGGGCGTGCGTCCTCCGCGTCTGCGAAACTGGGGCGTCATAGGGATGGCTCACGGAATCCATGGTGTCAGAGGCCACGGCGTTCTTGCGGACAGGTGTTTCACCGTACGAACGTGGGGGAGGTCACTGACACGATGATCGGGTTGCGCGGCGGGGTCGTGTTGCCGAGAAAAAGCAGTCGGGTGGAGATATGCATCGCGGTGGCGGACCGGGCGAGGGGACGGGCGACCTGGGTCCGGAGCCTGTCCGGCGGGGGAGGCACCGGAGGCGTCGGACGGGGGAGCCTGCCCCGGCCGACGGCCAGGCGGTCCCGGAGCCCGTGGCCGATCCGGCCCCCACGGTCGGGGGCCGCAGCTTGGGGGTGACGTACAAGTACTTCGGCGCGCCCAACAGCGCGACGGCGGCCCAGGTACCGATCTCGATGCGCCCGGAGGAGCTGGGCGGCGACGAGCTCGGCATGGGCGGCATGTTCACCAAGATCAAGCCGGAGACCATAGCGGCCATGGTCCTGACCGGCATCCAGGGCATGCCCCTGCACAAGGTGCCCCCGCTGGAGCTGGTGGTGCTCCACCCGGACTACGCGGTGGTGAAGCTGCCGATGACCGTGGTGGACCCGCTGCGCGGGGTCGGCGAGGAGTCGGTCGGCGCCGCCGCCTTCATCTGGTCCACGGTCCCCGACCGGGGCGGCCCGCGGGACGCCTTCGACGTCTACCAGCTGCTCCACGAGTGGCAGGACTTCTCCGTCCGCCTGCACGAGGCGGGCCACCAGCCCTACTGCCTGGTCTGGCCCTGACGTCCGCCCGGCGGGGTGTGTGACCGCCCGCACGGGCGTTTCGTCGTGGTTCCTTCGTTCATAAGTGCTGAAGTTAGGACGAATGGTATGGGATGCGCGGTGACGCGCACTCCGGGGACCGACGACCACGAGGAAGGACTGACGCCGTGAGCGGAGTACGAGGAGTACGGTCGGCCGGCGGACCCCTGCAGCTCTGTGAGGTCGCCGCGCGCACCGAGCTGCCGCTGCGGACGATCCGCCAGTACGAGGACAGCGGCCTGGTCATGCCGTCCACGGCCTCCGAGGGAGGTTTCCCGCTCTACACGGAGGCCGATGTCGACCGCCTGATGGTGATCCGCCGCATGAGGTCGCTCGGCTTCTCCCTGGACGAGTCCCGCGAGCTGCTCACGGCGATGGACCGGCTGGCCGCCGACCGCCCGGGCACCGACACGGAGCTCGACCCGTCCGAGCACGCCGCCCTCGTGACCCTGGTCCAGCGCTTCGAGCAGGCGGCGGCCGACCGGGTCGAGGAGCTGCGCGCCCAGCTCATGCGCGCCGAGGAGTTCGCGGCCTCCCTCCGCTCCCGGCTGGTCTGCCCCGTCTAGGGCCGGGCCGTCTCACCGCCGCCCCGGTGCTTGCAGCGCCTCGGCCAGCTCACCGAAGAAGCGGGCGCAGGCGGCGGGGCTCGGCGGGAGCTCCGGGCTCCAGGGCACGAGCCGGACGGCCGGCGGGAGCACCCCGGGCAGCTCCTGGGGCGGCACGGCGTGGGCCCGGTGGTCGAACAGCACCAGGTCGGCGCCCAGTTCGGCGACCCGCCGCCAGTCGGTGGTGAGCCAGCTCGTGCCGGGCCCCGGGCCGGGGTCGAGGAGCCGTACCCCCAGTCCGGCGAGCCGCACCAGCTCGGGCCAGGCCTGCGGGCGTGCCAGATGCACCTGGTCGGGCCCGGCCCCGGACAGGGCGAGCACCCGCGCCCCGGACCCGGCGGCGGCGGTACGGAGCGCGGCCTCGGCACCGGGAAGACCGGCCCCCTGCGGCGTGGGCCTCGCGGCGGCCCCGGGCGCGTCCAGGTGCGCGGCGAGGTCCGCGAAGCGGTCGAGGATCGCGGGCAGGGTGAGCTCGTCGCCGACGGCGAGCGTGACCAGCGGCACCCCGAGCCGCCCGGCGAGCGCCTCGTCGAGGGCGTACGGACTCTTCCCGTCGTACGTGACGTCGACGACCAGCTCCACCTCCAGCTCCCGCAGCCGCTCCTCGTCCAGGTCCCGGCCGGCACCCGTGTACGGCACCCCCGCCGCCGCCAGGCCGCCCGCCTTCGCGGGATCGGGCAGGGCTCCGTCGTGCCCGGAGCCGTACACGGCGACCGGGGTCACCCCCAGGTCGAGCAGCGCCGCCCCGGCGCGCACGTAGGCGAGCACCCGCCGGGGCGGTCGCGCCGCCACCGCCACCGCTCCCCTGTCGTCCGTCCACTCCCAACCCGCCGCCCGCGTCCCGGACATACGCCTGCTCCCTCCCGTGGATCCCGCCTCCGTGCCACCTTGGGACCCGTCCCGGGCCCGCACAAGAGGGCCTGCGGCGGCGCCTCTAGGCCGGATCCCCCGCGCCGGGGAGCGGGCGGCTGAAGTGGAAGGCGATGATGTCGAAGCGCTCGCGCAGGTAGAAGCGGTGGGCGCCGGTGCGGTGGGTGCCGGAGTCGAGGTTGAGTTCGTGGCAGCCGGCCGCGCGGGCGTGTGCCTCCAGGTGCGCCAGGAGCGCGCGGCCGACGCCGGTGGAGCGGTCGGTCGCGGCGGTCACCAGGTCGTCGACATAGAGCTTGCGGACCGAGCTGGTGTTGTGGACGAGCCGCCAGCCCGCCGCGCCGACGCAGCGGCCGTCGTCCGCGTAGGCGGCGGAGAAGCGGAGCCCCTGCGGATGGCCGAGCGCGTACACCTCGCGGAACAGCTCAGGGGTGAGGTGCGGGCGGAGTTCGGTGAGGACCGGCAGGAGGTCGGACTCCAGACGGGGGTCGCCGGGCCCGAGGTCGATGATCTTCATACCGGGACGGTAGCCGAGGGCGGGCGGGGCCCGGGCGCTGTGCCCCCGGGCCGTCCCTCCCCTGGTCCGACCGCGAATTCTCTCGCCCCCCGCCCGGACCCGGTGCCATCCTGTCTTCCGTGAACGGACCGGAGATCCACATCAGCTTCGCCCCCGGCCTGCGCCTCTTCGTCGCCGCCGAGCGGCGCGCGGGGCGCACCCCGGTGATCACGGACGGCGTCTCCTCACTCGGCCATGTCGTCGAGTCCCTCGGGGTGCCGCTCACGGAGGCGGGGCGGCTGCTGGTCGACGGACGGCCCGTGGACGTCTCGCACGTCCCGGCCGCCGGCGAGACCGTCGAGGTCGAGGACGTCGCCCGCCCGCAGGCCGTACCGGGCGCCCCGCTCCGTTTCCTGCTCGACGTCCACCTGGGCACGCTGGCCCGCCGGCTGCGGCTGCTCGGCGTGGACGCGGCCTACGAGAGCGAGGACATCGGCGATCCCGCCCTGGCCACGCGCTCGGCGCGGGAGCGGCGCGTCATGCTCTCGCGGGACCGGGGGCTGCTGCGCCGTCGCGAACTGTGGGCGGGCGCCTACGTCTACAGCGACCGGCCGGACGAGCAGCTCCGCGACGTCCTGGAGCGCTTCGCGCCGCCGCTCGCCCCGTGGACCCGCTGCACGGCGTGCAACGGGGAGCTGACGGAGGCGGACAAGGACGCGGTCCGCGCGCGGCTGGAGCGCGGCACGGAGAAGACGTACGACGTGTTCGCGCAGTGCGGCGAGTGCGGCCGGGTCTACTGGCGCGGCGCCCATCACTCCCGGCTGGAGGCCATCGTCTCCGAGGCGGTACGGGAGTTCGGCGGCGCGACGGCGCTCTGAGCCGTACGGCCGGCCGCAGCGGCCGGCCCGGGGGCCGTACCGCTCAGGGGCCGCTCGTCACGGGACCGGCCGCACCGGGGTCGCGCCGCTCGCGGACGCGTGGCGGTCAGGGGCTCTCGGCGGTCAGATAGCGCTGCACGGTCGGGCCGAGCCAGGCGACGATCTCCTCGCGGGTCAGCTCGACGGCCGGCGGCAGCCGCAGCACGTACCGGGCCAGGGCCATGCCCAGGATCTGCGAGGCGACGAGCGCGGCGCGGCGCGGCGCCTCTTCGGGGACGGGGCAGACGCCCCGGGTGAGGGGGGCGAGCCCCTGGGCGAAGATCTCGTGCATGCGCGCGGTGCCGGCCTCGTTGGTCACCCCGACGCGCAGCATGGCGGTGAGCCGCTCGTCCTGCTCCCAGCGGTCGACGAAGTGCCGGACGAGCATCGTCCCGGCGTGCCGCGCGGGCAGCTCCCCGAACTCCGGCAGGGAGAGGTCCATCGCGCAGGCGGCGACGAAGAGGCCCTCCTTGTTGCCGTAGTAGCGCATCACCATGGACGGATCGATGCCGGCGTCACGGGCGATGGCCCGGATCGTGGCGCGCTCGTACCCGTCGGAGGCGAAGCGCTCGCGCGCGGCTTCCAGGATCGCGGCCCTGGTGGCGTCGGAACGGCGGGCGGTCGTCATGCCCACAACTGTAGGCCAACAAGCGTTGACACTCCATTCCCGGGCGCCCTACGCTTGCCAACAAGTGTTGACCAACGTGCGTTGGCCAACGGACGTGGGCACCCCCTGGAGGCAGCCATGAGCACCCCCCGCACCACGCACACCGCCCAGGCGACCACCCCGGCCGCCGCCCCGCGCACCGACACCGACGTCCTCGTCATCGGCGCCGGACCCACCGGACTGCTCCTCGCCGGTGACCTCGCCGCCGCCGGTCTCGACGTGACCCTGGTCGAGCGCCGCCCCCGCACCCGCGCCAACCTGACCCGCGCCTTCGCCGTGCACGCCCGCACCCTGGAGCAGTTCGACGCCCGCGGGCTCGCCGACGACCTCGTCGCCACCGGCACGCGCGTCACCCGTCTCACGCTCTTCGGCCACGCCTCCCTCGACCTCACCCGGCTCCCCTCCCGCTACAACCACCTGCTCGTCACCCCGCAGTACGAGGTCGAGGAACTGCTGGAGAAGCGCGCGGAGGGCGCGGGCGTGACCTTCCGCCACGAGACGGAGCTCCGGGGGCTGCGCCAGGACGCCGACACCGTCACCGCCGAACTCACCGGCCCCGACGGGGCTCCCCTCACCCTCCGGGCCCGCCACCTCGTCGGCACCGACGGCGTCCGCAGCGCCGTCCGCTCCGCCCTCGGCCTGCCCTTCCCCGGCGTCTCCGTCATCCGCTCCCTCGTCCTGGCGGACGTCCGCCTCGCCGAGGAGCCCACCGAGACCTTCACCGTCCAGGGCACCGGCGACTCCTTCGCCTTCATGGCCCCCTTCGGGGACGGCTGGTACCGCGTGATGGGGTGGAACCGTTCCCGCCAGGTCGCCGACACCGAGCCCGTCGACCTCGACGAGATCCGCGCCATCACCCGCCAGGCCTTCGGCACCGACCACGGCATGCACGACCCGCGCTGGATCTCCCGCTTCCACAGCGACGAACGCCAGGCCCCCTCCTACCGCGTCGGCCGCGTGTTCCTCGCGGGCGACGCCGCCCACGTCCACTCCCCCGCAGGCGGGCAGGGCATGAACACCGGCCTCCAGGACGCCGCCAACCTCTCCTGGAAGCTCGCCGCCGTCCTGCGGGGCGAGGCCCCCGACCCGGAGGCGCTCCTCGACAGCTACCAGAGCGAACGCCACCCCGTCGGCGCGATGGTCCTGCGCAGCAGCGGGGCGATCCTCCGCCTGGCCATGGCCCACACCCCGCCCGTCCGCGCCGCCCGGTCCCTCGCCACCCGGGTCCTGAGCACCACCAATCCGGTCTCCGCCCGGGTCCTCGACCGGATCAGCGGCATCGGCATCGCCTACGCCCCCGCCCCGGGCGGCGGGCGCCTCTCGGGCCGCCGCGCCCCCGACGTCCGCCTGCGCGAGGGCCGCCTCCACGAGCTCCTGCGCGCGGGCGAGTTCGTCCTCATCGCCCCGGAGGGCACGCCGACGGCCCTGCCGCCGGCGGCGCCGGTCGCGCCCGGGCGCGTCGTCCGGGGCACCTGGCGCGACCCCGCCCGCCGCGCCACCGTCCTCGTCCGCCCCGACGGGTACGTCTACCGGGCGGACCGGTGAACGGCCCGGTGCGGCTCCGCCCCGGAGGCGCACCGGCCGGCCCCGCGTTCAGAAGACGTACGGGTCCCCGGTGGCGAGCACCAGCACCCGGTGCCGGTCGTTCACCGGGTTCCGGTCCTCCGCCCCGTCCCGCCAGGCCGTGGTGATCTCCACCGTCAGCTCGTCCGGGCGCCCCGCCGTCCGCAGGTCCAGCGCCAGCTCACCGACGCCCACCCGGGCCCGCAGCTCGCCCGTCCGGCAGGAGACCACCCGGTCGCTGCTCCACAGGCAGGCGGACGGCAGCTCCTGGCCGCCCGCCATGGGTTCCGAGAAGGCGATCCGGACGGTCGCCTGCGGCAGATCGGCGGGGCCGAGGTTCTCGCTCACCATCCACACGCCCAGCCGTCCGTCCCACAGGGAGACATGACCGTGATGGGCCAGATCCGCCTCGGCCCCGACCGCACCGGCGCTCCCGCCGGCACCCACCATCAGCGCGGCCGCGAGAGCGACCCCGAGCACACCGTTCCGCATGACAGCCATGGGCACAAAATACCTACAAGGCGACATATAGTCCGATAATCGATCAGCGCGTGTCCTGGCGACGTCCCACCCCGCACCGACCGCCCGCTCCCCCGCCCCGCCTATCCTGACCGGGCGATCGACGAATCGACCACCTGCGCGAGGAGCACCCATGACCGGCCGCCCCGGCACCCCCATCGCCGTCGTCACCGGAGCGAGCAGCGGCATCGGCGCCGCCACGGCCCGGCAGCTCGCCGCCGCCGGATACCGCGTGGTCCTCACCGCACGCCGCAAGGACCGCATCGAAACCCTCGCCGCCGAGATCAACGAGGCCGGCCACCAGGCCACCGCCTACGCCCTCGACGTCACCGACCGCGCCGCCGTCGACGAGTTCGCCACCGCCTTCCACTCCCTCGCCGTCCTGGTCAACAACGCCGGCGGCGCCCTGGGCGCCGACCCCGTCCCCACCGCCGACCCCGAGGACTGGCGGCGCATGTACGAGGTCAACGTCCTCGGCACCCTCCACATGACCCAGGCCCTGCTGCCCGCCCTCACCGCGAGCGGCGACGGCACGGTCGTCGTCGTCTCCTCCACCGCCGGCCACGCCACCTACGAGGGCGGCGCCGGCTACGTCGCCGCCAAGAACGGCGCCCGCGTCCTCGCCGAAACCCTCCGCCTGGAGATCGTCGGCACCCCGGTCCGCGTCATCGAGATCGCCCCCGGCATGGTCAGGACCGAGGAGTTCGCCACCACCCGCTTCCGCGGCGACACCGAGAAGGCCGCCAAGGTCTACGCCGGGGTGCCCGACCCCCTCACCGCCGACGACGTCGCCGACACCATCACCTGGGCCTGCACCCGCCCCCCGCACGTCAACATCGACCTCCTGGTCGTCCGCCCGCGCGCCCAGGCGTCCAACACCAAGGTCCACCGCGAGCCGTAGACACGCCGAGGGGGCCGGTGCGCCGCACCGGCCCCCGTCGCGCGAGGCGTCTCAGCCCTTCACGCAGACGACCTGCTTCAGCTTCGCGACGACCTCCACGAGATCCCGCTGCTGCTCCATGACCTGCTCGATCGGCTTGTAGGCGCCCGGGATCTCGTCCACGACACCCGAGTCCTTGCGGCACTCCACGCCCCGGGTCTGCTCCTCCAGGTCCCGGGTCGAGAAGCGGCGCTTGGCCGCGCTGCGGCTCATCCGCCGGCCCGCGCCGTGCGAGGCCGAGTTGAAGGAGGCCGCGTTGCCGAGCCCCTTCACGATGTACGAGCCCGTGCCCATCGAGCCGGGGATGATGCCGAGGTCGCCGGAGCCCGCGCGGATCGCACCCTTCCGCGTGACCAGCAGGTCCATGCCCTCGTACCGCTCCTCCGCCACGTAGTTGTGGTGGCAGGAGATGACCGGATCGAAGGTCACCCTCGCCTTGCGGAACTCCTTGCGGACGACCTCCTGGAACAGGGCCATCATGATCGCGCGGTTGTACTTGGCGTACTCCTGCGCCCAGAAGAGGTCGTTGCGGTAGGCCGCCATCTGCGGGGTCTGCGCGACGAAGACCGCCAGGTCTCGGTCGACGATCCCCTGGTTGTGCGGCAGCTTCTGCGCCACGCCGATGTGGTGCTCGGCCAGCTCCTTGCCGATGTTCCGGGAGCCCGAGTGCAGCATCAGCCACACCGCGCCGTCCGTGTCGAGGCACACCTCCGCGAAGTGATTGCCCGAGCCCAGCGTCCCCATCTGCAGGGCCGCCCGCTCCCGGCGGAACTTGACCGCGTCCGCGACCCCGTCGAAGCGGGACCAGAAATCCTCCCAGCCCGCGACCGGGAACCCGTACAGCCGCTTGGGGTCGACCTCCTCGCGGTGCATCCCCCGGCCCACCGGAATGGCGTGCTCGATCCGGGACCGCAGCCGCGAGAGGTCACCGGGCAGGTCGTTCGCGGTCAGCGAGGTCTTCACCGCCGACATGCCGCAGCCGATGTCGACACCGACCGCCGCCGGGCAGACCGCGTCCTTCATGGCGATCACCGAACCGACCGTCGCGCCCTTGCCGTAGTGGACGTCCGGCATGACGGCCAGACCGCGGACCCAGGGCAGGGTCGCCACGTTCTGCAGCTGCTGCAGGGCACCGCCCTCGACCGTCGCGGGGTCGGCCCACATGCGGATGGGCACCTTGGCACCCGGTACCTCGACGTACGACATACTTCCTCGATTCCCCCGAAAAGTCTGATAACGCAAAAACCGGCGCCAAAGCCCGTACAAGTGACAGCGGACCGGCATCAACAGCTGCGTGTGCGATAGACATTGTGTCCACCAGCAGGGACCGAGCGGCAAACAGTTTTCGGGAAAGACTTCGGCGGAAGGGAGCCTGAGACCGTGCAGCGAAAGAGGTGCCTCCCCGGCCCGCCCGGCCGCGCCGGGAACACCGCCCGCACCGCCGCCCTCCTCGCGCTCGGCCTCGGGATCGGCCTCACCGGCTGCTCCGCCGGCACCACGGCCGAGGACGTCACCGTCGACGCCAAGGCCGGCCCGGCCGCCGCCGCCGCGCCCCCCGGCCGCTACCGCACCCTCTTCGAACCCTGCGGCTCCGTCCCGCAGGCCACCCTCAAGGACCTCCTCCCGGGCGCCGCCGCCCTGCCGGACCTTGAGCGCGCCAAGGCGTACCGCGGCACCGCCGCCGTCACCTACGACACCGACCGGCGTGTCGGCTGCGCCTGGAAGGCCGACACCCCCGACGCCTCGCACCGGCTCGTCCTCGACGTCGAGCGGGTGGTCTCCTACGACCCCGCCGTGAGCGACGACACCCGGGCCCAGGAGGTGCTCGTCCGCAAGCAGACCGCCGCGGACGTCCCCCTCCCGCCGACGGCCCCGCCGCCCACCACCCCGCCCACGAGCCCCACGCCCCCCACAGCCCCCGGCGGCACCCCCGGCCCCGGCACCCCGGCGGTCACCCCCGTGGCCCACGCGTCCGCCCAGGCCCCCGTCACGGGCACGAGCGCCCCGGCCGGCTCCGGCGCCCCCACCGCGAGCCTGCCCGCCACGCCCACGGCGCCCCCCACCCCCACCGCGACCTCCACCGGCCTGGAGCCCCGCGTCCTCGACGGCCTCGGGGACGCCGCGTTCCTCGACGACGTGCTCCGCCCCGTCGGCGCCACCGCCCGCCAGCGGGTCGTGAGCGTGGTGTTCCGCACATCCAACGTCATCGTCACCGTCACCTACCAGGAGCGGACCGCCCGTTCCGCCGAGGCCCCCGACAGCGGGGAACTGCAGGAAAAGGCCCGGAATCTGGCCCGGCTGCTCGCCGAACGCCTGGAGGAGTAGCCGCCCGGCTCCGCTCCGTGAACGCGTGGCGACCACGTAACGTGTGGCGACAGCCGGACCGGACCGTACGACAAGCGACTGAAGGAACCATGCAGCGATCAGCCCCGCGTCTCTCCCGCATCCTCGCCTGCGCAGCCGTCCCTGTGATGCTCGTCGCCACCGGCTGCTCCTCGGACTCCGGCGACGGCGCCGGTTCCGGTGCCGGCTCCGCCCAGGACAAGGCCTCGGCCTCCGCCTCCGCGTCGGCCACCCCCTCGCCGACCCCGACGGTCGAGCCGGCGAAGTTCGCCGAGCTGCCCCAGGCCTGCAAGGCGATCACCGAGAAGACCACGGCCTCGCTCGTCCCCAAGGCGAAGAACAAGAAGGGCACCGCGGCGGCCTCCACCGACCTCACCAGCCGGGGCGGCTGCGCCTGGAACGGCCTGGAGGACAAGGGCGTCAAGGGCTCGCAGTACCGCTGGCTGGACGTGTCCTTCTACCGGTACGAGTCGGACCCGTCGCTCGGCAGCGGCCAGGAGCGCGCCCGGGAGAACCTCGCCAAGGAGCTCGCGAAGGTCCAGGCGACGCCAGGCGCGAAGAAGCTGCGTACGGCGGCGGCCGCGGGCATCGGCGACGAGGCCACCTCCGTGGCGTACCAGGTGCGCAAGACGGACGAGGACTTCGTGTACGCCTCGGTCGTGGCGCGCACGGGCAATGTGCTGGTGCTGCTGTCGTACAACGGCGCCGGCTACGCCGGTGCCGCCACGCCCACCGAGAAGGTGATCATGGACGGTGCCGTGAAGGCGGCCAAGGAGGCCGTCACGGCGGTGGCCGCGGCCAACAAGTAGGCACGAACCCGCGCAGAGTGGCACAGGTGAACGGAGCCCGGCCCTCCCCCCGGAGGCCGGGCTCCGCCCGCGTGTGCCAGTCTGTGCGCGCCGGATGTGGATCGACGGGAGGGGATCGCGGGTGGCCGCGATGCAGCTGACACGCACACACCGAATACTCATCGGCCTCGTGATCGGCGGTGCCCTGATCATCGCGGGAATCGGCTTCGCCGGTTCCTACGCCGCCGTGCGTGAGCTCGCGGTGCACAAGGGCTTCGGCGACTTCTCCTACTTCTTCCCCATCGGCATCGACGCGGGCATCTGTGTGCTGCTCGCCCTGGACCTGCTGCTGACGTGGCTCCGGATCCCGTTCCCGCTGCTGCGGCAGACGGCCTGGCTGCTGACGGCGGCGACCATCGCGTTCAACGGCGCGGCGGCCTGGCCGGATCCGCTCGGGGTCGGGATGCACGCGGTGATCCCGGTCCTCTTCGTGGTGGCCGTGGAGGCCGCCCGGCACGCGGTGGGGCGCATCGCCGACATCACCGCCGACAAGCACATGGAGGGCGTCCGGCTGACGCGCTGGCTGCTCTCCCCGGTGCCCACGTTCCGGCTGTGGCGGCGGATGAAGCTCTGGGAGCTGCGTTCGTACGAGCAGGTGATCAAGCTGGAGCAGGAGCGGATGATCTACCAGGCGCGGCTCCAGGCCCGGTACGGGCGCGGATGGCGGCGCAAGGCCCCCGTGGAGGCGCTGATGCCGCTGCGCCTCGCGCGGTACGGGGTGCCGCTGTCGGAGACGGCGGCGGCGGGTCTGGCGGCGGCCGGCGTGGAGCCGCAGCTGCTGCCCCCGACGCCGCAGCAGCAGTTGCCGGCCGCGGTGGGCGCGGCTCCCGCCCCGGTGGGCGCGGCCGGGCCGGCCGGCGCGGCCCCCGCCGGAGCCGGACAGCACGGGGAGCGCCAGGAGCTGCCGCAGATGGCCCCGGTCAACCACGAGAGCCCCTGGTTCGACGCCCAGCAGATCTCCAAGGAGTCCTACGAGGGCACGTACAACCCGCAGATCGTGGAGGGCCTGGAGCCGATGCCGGTGCCCGTTCCACAGGGCCCGGAGGACCTTCCGCCGCCGGGGCCCGAGGAGTTCGTGCCGTATCCGGAGTACGTGGAGGAGCCGCAGGCGCCCGTGGACGAGTTCGAGGAGGTCGTCTACAAGGTGAGCTGGGGCCACGTGACCGAGACGGACCGTTTCCCCGAGGAGGCGGAGCTGGCGCGGGCCGTGGCGCGCGAGTACGGCCTCGAGGAGTTCCCGGACGCGGAGCTGGGACGGCTGCGGGCCGCGATCCCCGGCGCCCGGGAGCGGGTGCGGCGGGCGCGCGAAGAGGTCGACACGCCCTGAGGGCGGGCGATCGGACACACGGAAGGGCCGCCGCCCGGTCGGGACGGCGGCCCTTCGGCGTACGGTCAGGAACCGAGCAGCTTGCGCACCCGGTCCGCGCCCACGGCGAGGAGCAGGGTGGGCAGGCGCGGCCCGGTCTCACGGCTCACCAGGAGCTTGTAGAGCAGGGCGAAGAAGGCGCGCTGGGCGACCTTCAGCTCGGGGGTGGGCTTGGCCTCGGGGGTGAGACCGGCCATGACCTTCGGGACGCCGTAGACGAGGGTGGTGAGCCCGTCCAGCGACCAGTGGGTGTCCAGGCCCTCCAGGAGCAGGCGCAGGGAGGTGCGGCCCTCCTCGTCGAGCGAGGCGAGCAGCTCGGTGTCGGGCTCCTCGCGGACGATGGTGCGCTGGTCGGCCGGGACCTGGGTCGTGATCCAGTTCTCGGCCCGGTCGAGCCGCGGGCGGACCTCGTCCAGGCTGGTGACCGGGTTCTCGGGGTCGAGGTCGGTCAGGATCCGCAGGGTCTGCTCGTCGTGGCCGGCGGTGATGTCGACGACCGAGGCGAGCGTGCGGTACGGGAGCGGGCGCGGGGTGCGGGGCAGCTCACCGGCGGCGGTGCGGGCGGCCCGCGCGTGCGCGGCGGCGTCGGCGGGGAGCACGGTGCCGTCCGCGACCTTGGCCTCCAGCTTGTCCCACTCGTCGTAGAGACGCTGGATCTCCTGGTCGAAGGCGATCTTGAACGACTGGTTGGGCCTGCGGCGGGCGTAGAGCCAGCGCAGGAGCTGCGGCTCCATGATCTTCAGCGCGTCCGCCGCGGTCGGCACCCCGCCCTTCGAGGAGGACATCTTGGCCATGCCGCTGATGCCGACGAAGGCGTACATGGGGCCGATGGGCTGCACGCCGTCGAAGATGCGGACGATCTGGCCGCCGACCTGGAAGGAGGAGCCCGGCGAGGAGTGGTCGACACCGGAGGGCTCGAAGATCACGCCCTCGTAGGCCCAGCGCATGGGCCAGTCGACCTTCCACACCAGCTTGCCGCGGTTGAACTCGCTGAGCTTGACGGTCTCCGCGAA
>NZ_JAPSIW010000472.1 GCF_031178505.1 Streptomyces sp.
CGGCGAGCAGGAAGGGGAGACCGTCAGTCATCAGACTGCTGGGGTGGCTCTGGGTATTCGTTGGACTGCTTGCCATCTTTTTCGGTCTCATGCCCCTGATGTGACTGCGGTTCAAGCCCTCCGGGGGGAGTAGGTGCCTTGTTCGGCTTGACAGGAGCCGGCGCCGTGGTGGCGGGGTGATATTTCTTTGATGACTGACGGGGAGGCGGCCCGTGGTTCAGTCACTAACGGGCGGAGAGAAGGAATCCTGTTCCTCCTGATAGCGGGGCTCACTCTGATCGGCTTCGGAGTATGCCTGATAGTCAATGTCAGAGAAATCGCCTACCGTATTTTCGATTTCTACGCTCCGTTCATGAACGCCGGAAGGGCTACGCGTGAGACCTTTCGGTATGTGGGGATTGGTGGCGTTCTGGTAGGGGTCCTCTGGGTTGCGGCATCATTCTCCATTATGTGACCGTCGTAGCCGGAGAGCTAAGAGCTCGTAACACAATCACAGTGGGAAACGGTCTAGCCTTGCCAGGTGTCGTCGCTTGCGGTCACCGCTACCTCGCGCTCATCGGCGCCTGCTGCTGTCGTTTACGCCGCGCTCCTCGATCCGACCTGATCGTGGCCAAGCACCGCAACGGGCCCACGGCCACCGTGACCGTGGCCCACCAGTTCCACTACAGCCGCCTGCGCGACATGTCCGGCGTCGAAGAACCGGATGTGTGGGATCTCAAATCCCGCTTCATAATCTCACGGTCCGCTTCATATGGACTGCACTTATGAAGCGGGCCGTGAGACACCGCAGGTCAGCGGCTTTCCCGTCCTGCCACCATCGAGGTTCACCGCGAGGAAATGCAGCGGGACTTGAGACGGATCTTGCTGAAGTGGCGTGAGACGGCCGGAGAACCCGCAGGTCACGGCGCTGCCGTATGAAGCGGAGCGCGAGACCCTACGCCGGAAGCGGCCCGCTAACCACCCTGGACGCCGCTGTGCGGCGCGATCATGGGCGGGTCGGGTAACTTCCCCCGCCCGCCCATGATCGCCCCTCAGCGGCCCACACAGCCGATCATGAACGGAGCAGCCCGCATGGGTATCATCGGAGACGGCCTCGACCGCGCCCTTCAGGGCGCGTTCACCCGGCCCATTCCCAAGTCGGCCGGCGCGCAGATGCGCTACCTGGTCAAGCAGCTCAAGGGCACCCGCGCCGTGGCCGGCCTGCTCGGCGTCTCGCAGCGCACGGTGGAGCGGTACGTGAAGGACCAGATCCGCCGGCCCCGCGCCGACCTCGCGCAGCGCCTGGAGGACGCCGTGCGCCAGCGCTGGCAGCCTCGCGTCCGCGAGCGGGCCCGCAAGCAGGCAGCGGCCAGCACCGGCCTGGTCATCCGCACCCGGGCCCGGTTCGGCTTCACCGCCGCGCCCGGCACCACCGACGACGCCCGTATCCGCGACCTCAGCCTCGCGCTGCCGCCGCACCACGCGGCCCGGCTCCTCGATGCGCAGGACGCCGGCGCGGACGAGCGGCAGCTGCGCGCCCTGGCGGCCGAAGCGCTCGGCGAGATGTACTTCCGCGACGGCGGCCGCCGCGCCGCAGGCCTGCACGTCGAGTTCACGGACGTCGAGCAGGCGGAGTTCGACCTGTAGCAGGAAAGTGGCCGGCACCCTCAGTCCGCCAGTGGCGGGTGGCACGGGTGCCGGCCGACCCAAGTCACCGCCCAAGGGGCGCGTGCTCGGATGGCAGCCTACCGCGCGCACCCGGGCAGTAGAAAAATCCCGTACTGTTTTCTTGATGAGTTGTCGGTGATTCGCCGGACTTTGGAGGCCTCCATGATCCGCGCCGGACGCCAGCACCTGGTGCGCACCCTCGCCGACATCGCCGCGCAGCAGGGCATCGCCCTACAGACCCTGCTCAACTCCGGCCAGCACCAGGCCGCGGGCTTCCCCGCGCCGCTGAACGCGGGCCGCACCCGGCTCTACGACGGCGAGCAGGTCGACGCGCACCTCGCCGGACTGCCCGTCCCCGAGCTGCCGACCACGGACGACGACGAAGACCTCCTGGACCGCCAGGAGGCCGCCGCACTGCGCGGCGAGCCCCTGTCGGTGTGGGACCGCCGCAAGAAGGAACCGGCCGTCAGCGAGTACCTGGTGTGCGTGGGCGGGGTCGAGCACTGGCCCCGCCACATCGTCCGGGACTACACCCCCGCACCCCGCCGCCGCACCACCGGCAGCGGCGGGGGCGGCCGGCCCACCGGCGCCGGGGACCAGGTCCCCCGCGACCAGCTGCCCGCGCGCGTCGCGCAGCTCCTGGACGCCGACCCCGCCCTCACCGCGGCCGACGTCACCGACCGCCTCGGCGTACACCGCAACACCGCCCAGGCCGCGCTGACGGCACTGCGCGCGCAGCGGATGGCCGACGTCATGGAGCAGCACGCGGCTACGGCAGCACAGGCCGCCGCCCAACTCGGTTACCCCGCCGGACAGATCCGCCGCGCGAGCGTCCGCGCCGAAGCCGTCCTGCGCGGCCGTCAGGCACGCCCCTACCTCGCCGCCGTGGCCCAGGCCCTGCACGCACGCGGCTGGAGCTCTACCGAGACCCCGCCCGCCGTCCAGTACCCCGAAGACGACGTCTGCACAGCCGCGTTCGTCCTGGACGCCCCCGCGGCGCCGGCCCCCGCCCTGGTGTGGTCCGAGCGGCACGGCTGGCGCACCGCGACCTCCCGCCGCCACCCGCTTGGTCGGGGCGCAGCATGGCCCCCGCCCGGCGACGGGGTACGAGACCTCGACACTGGCACGACCCCCGCCCCCGCCGACCTCGTCAACGCCCTCGACAGCACCAGCTGACCGCCAGCCAGCACTGGGGGGTGTTCGACAAGATCGCCGCGGCGAGCGCAGGCAGTGCCGTACGGGGCGGGGCGACGTTGTCAGCGAAGACCACCTAGAACTCCCCCGTGTGCCGTGGCCCGTGGCATTGCTGACAGGCATCCCATTCCACAGGTTGTGGCTCTTCCTCGCGTCCGGCAGGACCCCTCCGCGCCCCGAGATCAAACAAGAACGCACGAGTCCGGGCGTGGGCATGTCATAGTGTGGTCACAGTCTGGTGCAGGTCCGTACCAGAACGTGCACATCCAAGATGAGGAGCCCTGTGTTACACACCCGACTCCCCGCACCACAGGCAAGACGCCGGATACCCCGGCCGCTCGGCGTGCTGCTCGCCCTAGGTGCATCTCTCCTACTGGTGTTTACCACCGCCACCACCGCACTACGTGTACCAGTCGGACGAGGTGTGGGCCAACACCGACTCCTCCAAGTGCCTGTACACCTACGCGGAAGTCTCCCACGGCAGCGGAGGCGGCTACGCCAGGGCCTACGGACTGGCTTCCTCCGGCATTCCCCTTACCCAGGCGTGCATCATGGTCTGGAACCGGCCCCCGGGCAACCTTAAGGCCGGTTTTCAGTACTTCTTCCACGACGGTACTCAGTGGGGCGTGTGCCGGCAGCTCATGGGCACCCAGAACCCCGATGGCACCTGGAGCGGATACTCCAACACCACCGAAACCTCCAGGATGGAACTCAACTACGACTTCGGGGTCGTGTCGCCCTGCGGTTGGGGCTACTACGCGACCAAGGCCGGGAGCAACGTCTACTACGGCGGCACCTGGTACGGGGGCAACGTCCCTATCTGGTCCGGACAGCACATCATCGAGAACTAGCCCCTCAGCCCGCTAGGAACTGGAGACACCGCGCATGAAGAAGACCCGTATGTCCCTCGCCGTGGGAGCGGTGGCCGGCGTGCTGCTGCTGGGTGGCCTCGCGATGAACGCCTCGGCCGACGAGTCGCCCAGCAGTGGGCAGACCGAGAAGGCGGCGGTGCCACCGGCTCCGCCCACCCCGGAGTGGGTGAATCCTGACGGCACGGTGGACGAGTCCAAGATGCCCGAAGAGATGCCGCTGATGGGGGCGGACGGCAAGGTCGTCAAGGACGCAGACGGCAAGCCCCTCATGGTCAAGACGCGGCTCGAGTTCGCGGAGTCCGTGGCACCCATGGTCGGCCCGCGGGCAGTGGAGAAGCGGTCCGTAAGCACGGACGCGGAAGGCCGCAAGACGGAGATCATCGAGGTTGAGCCGTCCGTTCCGCCCGCGCAGTGACTGAAGGGCACCCCGGAGCAGAAAGATGATGAGCAGGCTGCTGGAAGCGGTGTGTGCGCTGACGGTGGGCGTGCTCGTTGCGCTCCTTGTATGGGGCGCTGACCCTGCCGCCGTGCAGGTGGCGTGGCGGCAGGGCGAGATGAGCGGCGTGACGGTGGTGTTCGTGGCGGCGTGTGCGCTGTGGCTGGTGCTATGGCGCAGGCGTACCGGGCGCGGCCGTCTGGCATGGCCGCTTGTGGTGCTGCTATGCGGTGCAGCTGGTGTGTTGATCATGGTAGCTACGGCCGGTTGATCGGCGCAGGCAGGTGGGGCTTCCCGCTCTTGTGGTGGGGAGCCCCGCTGGCGCCGGCCCAACTTTCGCACCTGATCCGGCCGGCCCGGCCCGACGGCGCCCGAACTACATCGTCCTGCACGACCTCTCCTCCCACACCGGTGTGGGCATCCGCCACTGGCCGGAGAAGAACAAAATCGGACTGTGCTTCATCCGGACCTGCGCCTCTTGGGCCAACCCGATCGAGGCCCACTTCGGCCGCTGCGGCAGCCCAGCGCAGAGAACGCGACACAGCGACCGTCACGTAGTCGACGACCCGTCACTTCAAGCGGGCAGTGCCTGCCCTCTCCACCAACGAGCCATCCCCACCGTCAGTACCGTTGCGCGCATGGGAGACCTGGGCATAGCCCTCATCGCAGCAGGAGCCGCGCTTGCCGGTAGCGCGCTCACGGGACTGTTCACGATTGCTGCCGGACGACGCCAGGCAGCAGCAGCCCGGTATGCCGGCGACGAGCAGGCTCGTGCCGTCATCGACACCGTAAACCGGACTCTCGACGAGCAGCGTGCTGCCCGCATTGAGGCAGCGCGGCGGCAGGTGTACACCCAGTTCCTCATGGCGTTCGACGAAGCACTGCACTTGCTTCGGCCTCGGAACCCTGGGTCAGCGAGGCGCAGCGGACTCGAGAAGGTCAACACGCAGCACGGCCTCGTCGAACTCGAAGGCCCCGAGGCGGTACACGTTGCAGCATCGGTCATGGTGGAAGCCCTCCTGGACCTGGCCGAAGCGCTCGACAACTACGGCGGGGAGAGCACGCCCTCGTACGGCATGGAGACACGGCGCTGTGCAGCCTTCCGCCGCCATTTCCTCGCCACCACTCAGGCGGTCCTCCACGGTGACGCGTAGGACACAGCGCAACGCAGGGCGCAGCATCAGTAGTAGGCGCCCTTGACGGCCCTCTTGCGTGACTACTGCGGTTGAACTCGTGGTGTCGTACTGCTGATTCAGTCAGGGCGGATGGCCAGGCCGGTCTCGGCTAGACCTGGAACAGCAGGGGGCGTTGCGCGGATGCTGACACCACCGCGGTCTCGAACCCTATTTGCATTGCCGGCCGCGGTTGGAAGAACCTGGGCACCGACATCGACAGTCGTACGGGTACCAACGTTCCGCTACCAGGGGAGCCGTGAGGGCCGTCCACCCAGCCAGCAAGTGAAGGGAACCCT
>NZ_JAPSIW010000473.1 GCF_031178505.1 Streptomyces sp.
GGGGACACCGACGCGGGGTGGAGCAGCTCGGTAGCTCGCTGGGCTCATAACCCAGAGGTCGCAGGTTCAAATCCTGTCCCCGCTACTGCCGAAGAAGCCCGGATCTACACGATCCGGGCTCTTTCGCGTTCCCCGGACGATCCTCACCGCGCCATCTGTTTTCTCCCGCCTGGCGCCGCCGCGTCGGTTACGTCCTGGGAAGTGGTGTACGGGTTCCCACCTGATCCGGGCGTTTAGCCCGGCGTCGGAGTGAGCGTCCGGATATGAGAACGGCCACCGGCCACCCTCCGTGCCACACGGCAGAACTGGCCGCACTCGACCGCGAGCGCCAGCAGCTCACCGAAACCCTCACCGACGCCCAGGAACGGCTCAACACCCTTCCCCAACGCCGCGCCGCCCTGGCCGCACGCCTGGAAGACACCCGCAGCGCACAGGAGACCAGCCGCGAACTCACCCCCACCCTCAACCTCGTCGAAAAGCAGCTGGAAGCCGCCAGACGCCGTGACGCCCTTGACCAGCAGATCAGCGCCGCCCACAAAGTCCTCAGCCAGGCCGAGAAGGACTCCGAGCAAGCCGCGAAAACGTACATCGACATCCGGCGCCGTCGTACAGACGGCATCGTCGCCGAGCTCGCCGGCCGGCTCGTCTACGGCGAACACTGCCCCGTATGCGGTTCCCCCACCCACCCCGCACCCGCCACCGCCCAGCCAGGCCAGCCCACCGCGCCGACGAACAGGCCGCCGAAGCCGCCCACACCCGCGCCCAGCAGAGCGAGAACAAGGCCAAAGAGACCCTGGCCCACCTGAACGAACAGGCCGCCACGGCACGCGGTGAAGCCGGCGGCGACACCCCCTCGCCGACCTCACCGCCCACCGCACAACCCTCGAACAACACCTCGCCAACGCCCTCTCCCAGACATCTGACGCCGGACCGGCCAGCGAACAACTCGCCCACCTGGAAAAGGAGCAGGCCGAAACCGAGCACACCCGCAACACCGCAACCGCACGCCTGGGCGCCGCCGACGCCACCTACGACAGCCTGCACACGCAGCGCGAAGAGCTCACCCACCGCCTCGCCACCGCCCTCAACGGGCACGCCACACTCGCCGACCGCATCACCGACCTCACCCAGCACGCCGGCCGCCTCGAGGCCGCCGCCGCGTGCGCGGCCACCGTGACAGCAACCGCCGCAAGCCGCCACAGCGCCGCCGCTCTCGCGGAGCAGGCAGCCCACGCGGCAGGCTTCACTTCCCCGGCCGAAGCCTCGGCCGCCCGCCTGCCCGACGACGAACTCACCGCGATCGAGAGTCAAATCACCCACTGGCGTGAACAGTGCCTCGTATTGACCGCCCGGCTCGCCGAACCCGAACTGCAGGCAGCCATCGACCAGCCTCCGGCCGACCTCGAGCACGCCGTCACCGAACTGAACACTGCCACCGCAACCCACTCCCGCACGGCAGCCCTCGCCACCCAGGCCGCCGACCGGACAACCGCCCTGGCCACCCTCACCGCTCAGCTGGACACCCACATCCAGCGCCTGGAACCCCTCGAGGACACCTACCGCACCGTCGATCACCCCCACGGCCTCATCAGCGGCGGCTCACCCAGCAACCAGCTCCGCATGCAACTGGAGTCCTACGTACTGGCAGCCCGCCTCGAAGACGTCGTCGACGCTGCCAACACCCGCCTGTCACGCATGTCCCACCACCGCTTCACCCTCGTCCACTCCGACGACAGAGCCGCCCGAGGCGCCAAATCAGGCCTGGACGCCCTCGACGCCTGGAGCGGACACAAACGCCACACCGACACCCTCTCCGGCGGCGAATCCTTCTACGTCTCCCTGGCCCTCGCCCCGGGCCTGGCCGACATCGTCACCGCCGAAGCCGGCGGCCAAGCACTGGACACCCTCTTCATCGACGAAGGCTTCGGCACCCTCGACGAAGACACCCTCCACCAAGTCCTCGACGTCCTGAACTCCCTACGCGCCCACGACCGCACCGTCGGACTCATCAGCCACGTCCCCGAACTCCGCCGCCGCACCACCCAACGCCTGCACATCTCCAAGAACATCGACGGCTCCACCCTCACCCACCTGACCGAAGCGGCCGAATGACCCCACGACGGACGCCGGACCCGCCCTCGCCGACGAAACGCAAGCCCCACGCCGCGCACACTCGCAGATCTCCAACCTGCCGTCGGCTCAAGGCGTAGCCACAACCGCCGGGGCTGCCTGTACCCCTCTCGGCCCCGCCGAGAAAGGCAGCCCCACAGCGCTCCCGCGTCGAAAGCCGCCCATCCCTGAAGGCACCCGACCTGCCTCCCAGAAGGAGCGCATCGAACACGTACTGCTTCATGCCATTTCTGCATGTGATCGAAGTGACGGAAACAGAGCACTGCGGTGCATGAGCACCTGCATCGGCCACCGCAGCCGTGCCAGAACACGCCAGTCCAGTCCGCATGACAGGAGTTCCCGCAGATCCGAGAACCACTGTCCCGCATGTTCGAACACCGCCGGACCCGTGACCGCATCACGGCGCGTTTTCGAGGCACTGCCAAGGCCTCCGCTGATCAAACCGGCGGATTTGTCAGTGCCCGCTGCTACACCTAATTCCCAAAGATCAGACCGCAGTCGGCGGCCTGACGACACGGAGGAGGAAGCAGTGGCGAAGCCGCCCGAGGGCTACTACAAGGTGCGAAGCCATTACCGACGCAAACCCCGCCCCAGCACGAAGAAACTGAGCGGCTGGTCGATCGCAGGGCTGATCGCGGTGGTGTGGCTATGGACCCAGCTCATCGGCTTCGGGGAGGCCTCCCCGACAACACCGCAAACCCCTACACCATCAGTGTCAGCGAGCGCGGGCCACTGATGCCCCGCCGCTCGCCCCGGCTACGCCCACCCCGCGGCGGCAGGGAACAGGCCGCCGCCGCGGCCGTCGCCTGCGCCGCACTCTGGCTGCTGGCCAAGATCGCCACAGTCACATGGCAGGCAGCCGTCCGCATCTGGCCATGGCTCGCCGTCCTCGCCGCTCTCGCCCTCGGCTACGCAGCCTGGCAGTTCATCCGTGAACTGCGGGCCCGAAAGGTGCGGGCCCAGACGCTGGCCCGGCTCCGGATCACGCTCGCGCAACTCGACGCCATGGACAACCGGGCCTTCGAGTTCGCCCTACGTGACCTGCTCCTCCGGGACGGCTGGAACGCACGGCAGGTCGGCCGACAAGGAGACCAGGCCGCAGACGTCATCGGCGAAGACCGCCAACGCGGCAGAATCGTCCTGCAGGCCAAGCACACGACCGTCGCCGGCAAGGTCGGCTCCTCAGTGATGTACCAGGTCAAAGGCACCGCAGGCCCCGCGCACGGAGCTGATATCGCAGTCGTGGTCACCAACGGCTCCTTCACCCGGGACGCCAAAACATGGGGCGAACGCCACCAAGTGCACTGGATCGACCGGGACCGCCTGCACCGGTGGGCCGAACACGGCACGCCCCTGCAAGACCTTCTGCGCCTGCCCACGCCACGCAAGACAGCCATCCGCCGGGCTGCCTGAAACCAAGCGGAGAAAGCCCGAGCCCCGAACCGTCGCCCCGTATCCGCATCCGACAACACTGATCATGGGGCGCGCATGGGCTCGCAGCGCGCCCCCGCCAGAGCAGAGACACTGCGCCGCACCCCTGCTGTACGCGAGAATGAACGCGAGTCAGCCCCTCCTGCATGCCGAGGAAACGCGCGATGACCGCCAGTCCCACCGCAACAGAACACCCCGGGCGTCTGGTCCTGCGCACAGACCAGTAGGAGGGCCTCGCCAACACGGTTCGCCACCTGCGCCGCCCGCGCACCCGCGGGCACGCCGTCTCGGCCTGCGGCACCGGCAAGACCCTCTTCGCACTGCGCGTAGCCGAGGAACTCGGCGTGCGGCACCTGGCAGTGGCGGTGCCCAGCCTGGACCTGGTCGCACAGTGGGCAGCGGCCGCCCGCGCAGACGGCCGCCGCGAGCCGATGATCACCGTCTCCTCGCTACGCGCCGCCTCCCACCCGTTGCTCGCCGAGGCCGAGGTCGACTCGGCCAACGCGGGGGAGTACCTGGCCTACTGGCTCGGCCGCCACCCCAAAGCGACGGTCTTCTTCACCTACGACTCGCTGTCCAAGATCGAAGAGGCCCAGCACTCCGCGATCTTCCCCGCCCCCCTCTTCGGCCTGCTGATCGTGGACGAAGCCCACGCCACGGCCGGCACCTGGGAGAAGAACTGGACTGCGCTGCACGACAACGAGCGCATCCCTGCCGAGCGCCGCCTCTACCTCACCGCCACCCCCTATGTGTGGGACGCCCCCCGCCTGACCGAGCCGCCCACCACCAGAGCGCAACCCAAGCGCACCACCGCCACCGCACCCGCCTGGGACGACCCAGCCCTGCTGGCGACCATGGACCAGCCGCAGATCTTCGGCCCCCGCCTGCACACCTACTCCCACGCCGACGCCATCGATGACGGCGTCCTCGCCGACTACCAGCTCGTCGTCCCCACCGTCACCGACACTGAACTGCACAACGCGCTCACCGATCCTGAAGCCGGGCCCACCGCGCGCCGCACCACCGCCCTGCACTTGGCCATCCTCAAAGCCATGCGCGAGCAGGACCTGCGGCACGTGTTCGTCTACTTCCAGCAGATCGCCGACGCCGCCGACTTCGCCCGCCAGTTCGCCCACACCCTGCGCACCCTCCCCGACGAACTGCGCCCCGACTTCGCGGACGACGTCGTCGTGCAGTCCATCGACGGCACCCACAGCCCCCACCGGCGCGCCGACAGCGTCGCCCGCTTCAGCAACGCCGAGCGAGGCGTGCTGGCCAACGCCAAGGTCCTAGACGAAGGCGTCGACCTGCCGGCCGTCGACGCCGTCGTCTTCGCCGACCGCACCGCCAGCGTCCGCCGCATCGTCCAAGCGCTCGGCCGCGTGTCGGCGTACGAGGTTCTCTCCCCAGGTGCGTACGGGCGAACGTCCCCGGCTGCTTGGCCGCAGTACGGCCGGGGACGGCCGGTAGCCCGCCGGTCTTGGGATAAGGCGATCGGGTCCGCAGCCCCTCCGCTCAGCGAGGCCCGTAGGCGCCCTTGACGGACCGGCTCGCCTGGACGATCACGGGACTCTGACGGCCGGGGTCGCGGCGGTCCTTCGGTGACGGCGCGCCCGCCCGTGTGATCCAATGGCCGCGGCGCCAGGACCTCGCGAACGGAGCACGAAAGCATGTCGACGGTCATACCTGTGCCCGACAACTGGCGACCGTTGGTGAGCAGTTGGGAAGAGCTCCGGCACGGCTACCACGCCGGGGACAAGGATGAGACGGTGCGCGGCTGCGCCCGCCGGCTCGACACGACGGCGCCGGGGTCGGAGGGCGATCCCGTGCTGTTCTGGACGCTGGGTCTGCTGCTGCTCGCACCCTACGTGGCCTTCGGTAACCCCGGCCCGGGAGTCGAGGACGAGGTCGTCACCGTACTGAGCCAGGTCGCGCGCGGTGACGACGGCAGGACGTGCGTGCACGGCTGGCATCCGTACGAGGCCGACGTGGACGATGATGTGCTCGAGCGACTTCCCAACTGGCTGGCGGTGCTGAGCTCTCCGGTGAACCAG
>NZ_JAPSIW010000474.1 GCF_031178505.1 Streptomyces sp.
GCCGTGCCAGCAGGGGCAGGTCAGCCACGGTCCTCGCCACGTGCTCGTCGTTCTTGGTGAGCCACCACACGACGGCGCTGCCGGTGTCTTTGAGGACGTCTTCGCCCAGATACCGGCGCTTGCTCTGCTCGTACTTGCGCTGGTGCTCCCAGACCGTCTCGTCCTTGCGCACGCCGGCCAGCCGGTCCAGACGCTCCTGGTCCTCGGCGGGCAATGTGAGACTGACGTCCTCCGCCATCGCCCGGAGGTGGCCCGTGGAGTCCGGGTGCATGCGGCTGAGGGCACCGCCGAGTTCGTGCTGGAGAAGCGAGGCGTGGCCGGGCTCCCGCTTCTCAGCGATGGCACGGGCCCGGCCGATGACCGCGTCGACGGCGAGGCCGGCCGGGTTGAGGACCGTGCCGCGCCCTGGACCGTCGGCGAGGTACCACCGCACGGTCGCCGAGAAGACGAAGTGGTAGTCGTCCCACAGGCTTGGGAGCGCCACCCCGTTGACGCGGCACTCGGTCCGCTCCACAGGGGCCGCCGTGAGCTGCTCCTCGAAGCTGGGCGGCACCGGGCCACGGCGCTGTGAGGCCATCCGGAAGAATCCCGCGGGCACTACGAGAAGAAGCACGGCCAGCGCCGGCCAGGTCCAGCCGGGCCATCGCTGCACCAGGCTGACGATGGTCAGCAGCAGGCCGCACAGAACGGTGAGGAACACAGTCGTCGTCTTGCGTGCGGTCGTCATGATCGCCCCCCACTAGCCGATGCCGACGGGGTGGCAGGACCGAGGCCCTGGGCCACGCCGATCTTCTGGAGCAACAAGTCGGTCGTCTTGGCGGAGCGAGCGTCGTCTGCCGGAGAAGCACACTCCGCCTGGCGTGCGGACGTGTACAGCACGGCAAATGTGGAACCCCGGTCCTCTCCGCAGCGGTCGGCTGCCTCGACCAGCACGTCGAGGAGGAGCTCCCCCCGATCACCGGCGCCCTCAGCCGCCCAGTGCAGCCAGTGCCGAATCTCTGCCCGTGTTGCCATGCGTCGCCCTTCCGGCCGGGACACCGCCTCGGTCAGCACGGCGCGCCAGCACGTGATCAGCGAGCGTCGTACCTCTTCCTCGTCGACCAGGGCACGGGTGGTGACGGAGCGGTCCGTGAGCGGCGCGGGATCGCTGACGCGCAGAAAAATGGCCAGGTCGGGCGGTGCCAGATCGCCGCGAGCCAGCCGGTCGAGCAGCCTTCGGCGCAGCCGTCGGCTGCCGGCCATCAGATCGCACAGGGCTTGCAGGGCATGGGTTGTGCCGCGCTCACGCCGGGCGAGATGGTGCAGCCGGATCAGAGCGTGATCCGGATGGTCGGGCGCGAGGACGTCGGCACAGACCTGGACCAGCACCTGGGCGAACTCAGCGGTCAGCTGGCGATACACGCACCACTGGTAGATCCGTTCGCGGAAGTATTTGCCGTGGGCGGGGTCCGCGAGACCGCAGGTGAGCGCCTGTACCGCAGCCTCCGACCGGGCTCTGCCCGCTCCCTGGGCGCTCCACCGTTCGGCGAGCGCGGCGAGTGCCTCCGCCCGCCCGGTCCGCAGGTACTCACCCGCCAGCCGGGCCACCAGTCCGTCGCGGACATCCGGCACGAGATGAGGGTCATTCGACTCGACGACCCGCCCGGCCCACGCGCCGAGGTGGGGCCGCAGGTCGGGCATGTGGTCCCAGAAATGAACGCGGACGGCGGAGTCATAGTCCAACTCGGTGAACCGCACGCGACCGTCCGGTCCGGAGCGGGCCGAGATCTCCGACAGCCGCTGGGCGAGATCCTTGCGCTGGAGGAGCGGAGTCTCCGCCTCAGGGTGTCCGACCGCGCTCAGCAGAAGCGCGGTCGCCCGGTGAACGACGTCGGCGTGTGCGCCGTGCAACATGGACACGGCGATCAGCAGGGCGCGTTGGGAGGCCTCGGGCAACCCGGCGACGCAGTCGGCGACTTCGGCTCGGCGCCCGGCGCGCGCACGTTTCGCGGCCGCGCACCAATCAGCGAATTCCCAGCCCGGACCGGCCGATTCGCGAGCTCGGCGTATGCGGTCGGCGAAGTCGGCAATCTCCCGCATGGGCTTACGGTCGCTCAGAAATTCGTCGATGGTCACGTCGTTGCGCAGGAACTGCTCGTACGGCACGCCATGGGCGCGCAGGTGGCGTCGGAGGACCTCCAGGGGGGAGACCGGCGGTCCGATCTCGACACGGTAGTGCTGGAGGTCGGGATCGAGGGTGCCGTCGTGCGGCATGACGACGACGAGATGGGCCTGTCGCTCGTGCACCGTCCGGCGCAGGGCGGGCAGGCCGCCCAGCGCGTCATGCCACAGACCAGCCTCCGCGGTGGACAGGTCGAGCAGCAGCCGGTCGCCCGGGTCGACGAGAGCCGGGTTGCGTAGTGGCAGCTCGTCCTGCTCACCGGGCAGAAGTTCCCGGAAGGCGCCGATGGGACGGTGGTGTTCGCGCAGCAGTACGCGGGCCGTGGCCGTGCGGCCGCTGCCCGGGGCACCGTCGAGGATGACGGTGCCCGTCTCATCGAGCGTGGTACGGGCCCTGCCCATGTTGACCGGGGCGACCAGCACGCGTCGGACCCAGCGTAGTTGGTCGTCGGGAAGCTGTCGGAAGACTGGCTTTCGGGGTTCGTGCGCAGCGGCACCGAGGCTGACGTGGATGTCGCCACCGCCCGTGTGCGTGACGCTGTGCGTGCCCTCGACCCAGGTGGTGTGCTCCGTCACCGTCGGTCGTCCTGGGGCCGCTCCGGCTCCGCGAACCGCTGGTGGACGTCCCCATGGTGGTCGCCCTCGGTGTACGTCGTCCCAGTGCCCGAGATGTAGCGGTCGCCCGACACATGACGGGAGTTGTTGTAGACGCTGCCGCTGCCCGTGTGAACCGTGCCGTGGGAGCTCTTCACGATCGTGCCGCCGACGTCACCGCTGAAGTCGCCCGCTTGGACGGACGTTCCGCTCACGTCCCTGATCGAGTTGTGCACGGGGGGCGACGCCTGCGAGGGCTCGCCCGGCTCGCTCAGGTCCCGTAGCTCGGGGACCAGCTCGGCGATCAGATCGCCGATACGCCGGATGCCGGCCTCGGTGTCGTGAGTGCTGTCGAACGGCACGGACTGAAGATCGGCCAGCCGCGCCAGCTCCGAGGGCAAGGTCGCCTTGCTCAGTCGGTCGGTCTTGCGGCCGTCCAGCACCGGCACGACGATGAGCCCGCACTCGAACGCCCCCTCGATCTCCTTTCGCACCCAGTCGTCGGGGTCCTGCAGCCGGTTGCGGAAGTTCGTCCAGTCCGGTCCTACGACGGCCAGCAGTACGGAGCTGTGACGTAATGCGGTCAACAGAGCCTCGGGGTAGGCATCCCCAGGGGTGATGGACCTGGAGGCGCGGAAGACGCGGTCCTGACCGAAGCGGCGTGACAGCTCCTGGTCAAGGAGGGCCGCCGTCCGCTCGCCGTCGCCGGTGCGGTAGTTGATGAAGACGTGGGGCATGCCGTTGACTCCTTCAGATGGTGGATGGGCGCGACAACGTTCCGAGTCGCGGTCCCAGCCTGCGTACGGAGGAATGGTTCGCGTGGCGCGCCAGGGTCCGGGCGAGCCGCCTGAGGTCGGTTGTGACGGTGGCGGATCCCACGGCCTCCACTCCGTCGAGCAGGGGCGCCGCCAGGTCGCAGGCGAGGTCGATCTCGCCGGCCGACGCGTAGGCGAGTGCACGGCGAATGCCGTATCTGACCTGGGTGCGGACCGCGCCCTCGCCGATCAGCGCGAGTTGCCGGTCCAACTCCTCGCCCGCCTCGCGCGGTCGGCCGAGATCGACCAGGCACCAGCCGGTGACCATGCCGACCGGATCCGGAAGGTGCATGGTGCCGATCACCGGCTCGTCGGTCCCGTCGTCCTGGCGGGCGAGAAGCACACGCGCGCGGTCCAGTGCGTGCAGACAGGCCCGATGGTCACCCGCCAAGGCGTGGCCCTGGGCCTCGCGCTGTGCGGCGAGCCCTCGGATTCGCGGGGGCAGGGCCCCGCTCTGTGCACGACGCGCCAGGGCGACCGTCTGCTCGGCGTCGTCCCGGTACAGGGTGACGAGGGCCTGGCGGACCAGCGCGTAACCCGCCAACGCCCGGTCGCCGCCAGCGGCCGCCAGATCGACCGCGCGCTGCGTCCACCACAGGGCCGCCCGCTCGTTCCCGGTCTCCTGCACCAGCCAGCCGACGTATTCGGCGTACCGTGAGCCGAGGGCCAGCAGGTGGCGACGGGTGTCGCTGTCACAGTGGGCGGACAATTCCCGCAGGGTGTGGGTCTGTGCGATCAGGACGGGCAGGAGAAGACCGGGTGCCACAGTCTGGCCGAGTCTGCGGTACTGGGTGAACAGCGCGCGTGAGGCCTCCAGCATTCCCGCGCCGGAGGACGGCGAGGCCGCACTCGCACTGTCGGACCGCCATGCCATCAACGAGGCGACTCCGCTGCCCACGATTCCTCGCCGGGTCACGGGCTGGAAGGTGTTCGAGCCGTCCGGCGACAACTGCATGATCCAGTCCTCCTCGTGGACATGGCCCGGCGCCGGATCGACGGGCGGGTCGGCGGTCTCCGGTGCGAGCAGGGCCAGCAGGGCCCCGCCGGCTCGGAGAGCGGCGTCGCACAGGCGGGCGAGGTCACGGCTGGGCGCCGACAGGCCCCGCTCCACCTTGCTCAACTGCGCCTTGCTGTAGTGCACGGATCCGGACAGGGCAGTGAGGCTGAGCCCCGCCTCCAGACGCCGCTTCCTCAACTCCTCGCCGAACCCGGTGGACGACTGTGGCACGGAAACCTCCAAGCCCTTCCGCCCTGAGCCGGGTCGACGCTGCACGAAAGCGTGCGGCAGTCGGGTCGGGGCGGACAAGGCCATCGATGCTGTTTCCCGTTTCCTTCTCCGACAGGGGAACGCGGCATGCACTGCAGGGAGGACCGTTGGACCGGACCCCTGAAGCAGTACCGAAGGGGTTCGGAGGTCCTCGACGACGACATGAAAGCTCGACCTGGGCGTCGAAGGTGTGGGACGCCCTGCTGGCGCAGCGTCGGCGAGCAGGGATTCGACGAACCTTCCAGGATTTCTGCGAGGCTTCCCCGCAGGGCGTGCGCACCTATCCGGTGACGCGTGTGGCCGTGGTGGAGTCCGACTCCGTGCGCAACGACAGGGAGTTCCGGCAGCAGCGCATGCTTCCTGTGCCGCGGAAGGTCGACACCTCGGGCAAGGTGTTCATGGAAGCCCGCATAAAGATCGACAACAAGGGAGAACCGCGCCTCGCATCTACTTCTACGACGACACAAGCTATGCGGGGCCGCATTTATCGAACCCCCATACGAACTGAGCGCTTCGCCGAGTCCGAGCGTTCAAGCCGTGTCGGTGGCAGCGCTCGCTGGTTGTGGAACTCCGGCACGTCGAGGCCCCTGCCGATTCAGCCGGTAAGCGACGGCATACCCGATGCAAAGGTGCGCCGGTGTACAGTGAACAACGCCCTTGACCTGCATAAAGCAGGCAGGGAGCCGTCTTCCAGGAGTCCAACATGCTGCGCACCATGTTCAAGTCCAAGATCCACCGCGCCACCGTCACCCAGGCCGACCTGCACTACG
>NZ_JAPSIW010000475.1 GCF_031178505.1 Streptomyces sp.
CTGTGTGTCGTGGGTCGCGTCATGAGCTGCGATGCCTCCGGTCGGTGGGGGTGTACCGGGCGCCCCGAGGATCGCGGTGCGGGTGGAACGAGTCAAGGGTCCGGGACAGACGACCTGTTGAAGTCCGCGCCGGGACCCGGGCGCCCCGGGAGCGCACCGCCGTGCCCGGCCGTCCGGCCCGGCGACCCGCCCGAGCGGCCCGGCCCGTCCCTTCCGGCGGAAGCCCCGCCTCAGCCCTCGATGAACCGCACGAGCTGATCGGCCGTCAGCTCCAGCAGCTCCTCGGCCGCCCGCTCGTCGCCCAGGACCAGGAACTGCAGCGTCAGCCCGTCGATCGACGCCGCCAGGGAGCGGGCGATCACCCCCACCGGCACCCGCGGCTCCACCCCGACGACCGCCGTCACCTGCTCGACCAGCGACGCCGCCGAGGCCACGTACCGCTCGTACTGGGCCCGTGCCAGATCCTCGAACCCGGGCTCGCGCAACGCGTACTGGGTCAGGTCGTAGGTCAGCATGTGCTCGCCCGGACGGGCCGTCACGTCGTCCCAGTACGTCCGCAGCGCGCCCCGCACGGTCTCGCGCAGCGTGGCCCTCGGCTCGACCGCCGCCATCACCCGCGTCACGTACGAGCCCGTGATCGTCTCGATCGCGGCCTCCAGGAGTGCCTGCTTGGAGTCGAAGCAGTAGTGGAAGACGCTGAGCGACACCCCCGCCTCGGCGCAGATCGACCGCGTGGTCGTCCGGGCGACCCCGTCCCGGGTCATCGCCCTGATCGCCGCCTCGACCAGCTGCCTGCGTCGTTCGGCCGACGGCATCCGCGCCATGGTTCGTTCCTCCTCGGGTCCGGCGCCGTCAGGGTAGCCGGGGGCCGAAGCGGCCCCACGGGCGGTACGGGCCCGGGCGCCCGGGGCCGGTCCCGGTGATGTTCCGGGACCGACGGCGGGTCAGGCCCCGGCGCGCCCGGTGTCGGGCGGCAGGTCCAGCACCTCGCGCAGGGCGGCCACCGCGTGGGCGCGGTGCTCGTCCAGCCACCGGACCGCCGCCTCCTCGTCACCGTTGACCAGTGCGGAGATCACGGCCCGGTGCTCGCGCACCGCCCGCTTCCGGTGCGGCGGTTCGGTGTAGTACAGCGAGCGGTACGCGTCGGTCGCGTCCCACAGGGTGGCGATGAGCCGCACGAGGCGCGGCATCCCGGAGGCCTCGATCAGCGTGAAGTGGAAGCGCCGGTTCGCGGCGGCCATCGCGGTCACGTCACCGGCCCCGGCCGCCGCCTCCACCTCCCGCTGGATCCGTTCGAGCGCGGCGATCGTCCCGTCGGGCATCCGGACGGCGGCCTTGCGGACCGCCTCCGTCTCCAGGAGCTGCCGGATGCGGTAGATCTCCTCCAGGTCCGCGAGGGACAGCTCGGCGACGAAGTAACCGCGGTGTATGCGGTGGACGACGAGGCCCTCGGCCTCCAGTGCCTTCAGCGCCTCGCGCAGGGGGACCCGGCTCACGTCGAGGCGCGCGGCGAGCGCGTCCTGCCGGATCGGCGCGCCGGGGCGGAGCTCCCCGCTGGTGATGGCGCGCCGCAGCTCCTCCAGCACGAACTGCTGGGCCGTCGGGGGCCGCCGCCTCTCCACCGCGCCGCTCATCGTCTCCGACCCTTCCGTTCCGTCGCTCCCCGGCCCGCGGGCCACCGCCGCCGGTCCGGACCATCTTCCTACGGATCAGCCGGTGCGCGGCGGCCGTCCCAGCTCCGCGAGGACCGCCCCGGTGTGCTCGCCGAGGCGCGGCGGGGCGGCCCGGTAGGACGGCGGGGTCGCGCCGAGCCGGATCGGATGGGCCACCTGGCCCGGGCCGGCCGCGGACGGCGGAACCCGGGCGTCGAGCCCCAGCCGGTCGGCGAGCGTGAACGCGGCGGCGAGGTCGTTGACCGGCCCGCACGGCACCCCGGCCGCCGTCAGCTCCTCGCACCACGCGTCGGCCGTCCGCGCCCCGAGCGGTCCCGCCAGCGCCGCCACCAGTTCCTCCCGGTGCGCCACCCTGGCCGTGTTGGTCGCGAACCGCTCGTCCCCGGCCAGCTCCGGCCGGCCGAGCCGCTCGCACAGCGCCCGGAACTGCCGGTCGGTGCCCACCGCCAGGACCAGCGGCCGGTCCCGGGCCTCGAACACCTCGTACGGGGCGATGCTCGGGTGCCGGTTGCCCAGGGCGCGCGGCACGACGCCGGCGCCCAGGTACGCGGCGGCCTGGTTGGTCAGCGCCGAGAGCAGCGAACCGAGCAGGGACACCTCCACGCGCTGGCCCTCACCCGTCCGCTCGCGGTGGCGCAGGGCCGCCAGGATCCCGAGCCCCGCGTGCAGACCGGTGACGACGTCCACGAGCGCGACACCCGCCTTCGTACCGGGACCGCCGGGCTCACCGGTCACGCTCATCAGGCCGCCCATGGCCTGGACCAGCAGGTCGTAGCCCGGCAGCCGGGCGCCCTCGGCGGTGCCGAAGCCGGTCACCGAGCAGTAGACGAGCCCCGGATTGGTCCTGCGGACCTCCTCGTGGCCGAGGCCGAGCCGTTCCATCGTGCCGGGGCGGAAGTTCTCCACCAGGACGTCCGCGCGGTCCACGATCGCCCGCGCCGCCGCCAGGTCCTCCGGGTCCGTCAGATCGAGCGACACCGAGCGCTTGTTCCGGTTGACCCCGAGGAAGTACGTGGCCTCGCCGTCCGCGAACGGCGGTCCCCACGCGCGCGTGTCGTCGCCCGACCCGGGACGCTCGATCTTGATCACGTCCGCGCCCAGATCGGCCAGGAGCATCGTCATGTACGGCCCGGCGAGAACCCTCCCGAAATCGGCGACGACGATTCCGGACAGCGCGCCGGTGGTCGGGTCCGGCGGGTCTGCGGGGGCCATGGTGTCTCCTTCGCCGACGGTCAGGGGGGAGATCGGATCCCGTCGGACGCTAGGGCCGGCTCGGCGGATTTTCAATACTGGATCCAAAATCCGATCTGCCGCTACGCTTCCGCTCGCCGCGTTGCACCCTCACACCGTCGCCGCCAGGAGGCCGCCTGTGAACTCGCCGAAGTCGCCGAAGTCGCCGAAGCCGTCGCCGTCCGCGCCCGTCCACCCCTTCGACCTGCTCGCCGTCGACGGACTGCTCACCGACGAGGAACGCGAGATCCGCGCCACCGTGCGCGCCGTCGCCGACCGCGAGCTGCGCCCCCACGTCGCCGAATGGTTCGAGAAGGGCGAGATCCCGGCCCGCGAACTCGCCCGCACCCTCGGGGGCGTCGGCGTCCTCGGCATGCACCTGGAGGGCTACGGCTGCGCGGGCACCAACTCCGTCGCGTACGGCCTGGCCTGCCTGGAACTGGAGGCCGTCGACTCCGGCCTGCGCTCCCTCGTCTCCGTCCAGGGCTCCCTCGCCATGTACGCCATCTGGAAGTACGGCTCCGAGGAGCAGAAGCAGCGGTGGCTGCCGAGGATGGCGGCCGGCGAGTACATCGGCTGCTTCGGCCTGACCGAGCCCGACGCGGGATCGGACCCCGGCGCGATGCGGACCACCGCCAGGCGCGACGGCTCGGACTGGGTGCTCAACGGCACCAAGATGTGGATCACGAACGGCTCGGTGGCCGACGTCGCCGTCGTCTGGGCCCGCACCGAGGACGGCGTCCGCGGCTTCCTCGTCCCGGCCGGCACCCCCGGCTTCAGCGCTCCCGAGATCCGGATGAAGCTGTCGCTGCGGGCGAGCGTCACCAGCGAACTGGTCCTGGAGGACGTCCGTCTGCCGGCCGACGCCGTCCTGCCCGGCGCCCGTGGCCTCTCCGGTCCGCTCGGCTGCCTCAACGAGGCCCGGTTCGGCATCGTCTTCGGTGCTCTCGGCGCCGCCCGCGACTGCCTGGAGACGGCCATCTCCTACGCCCGCGACCGGGTCGTCTTCGCTCGCTCGCTCGCCTCCTACCAGCTCACCCAGCAGAAGCTCGCCGACATGTCCGTCGAGCTCGGCAAGGGCATGCTCCTCGCCCTCCACCTCGGCCGCCTCAAGGACGCCGGAACCCTGACCCCCGAGCAGGTCAGCGTCGGCAAGCTCAACAACGTGCGCGAGGCCATCGCCGTCGCCCGCGAGTGCCGCACCATCCTCGGTGCCAACGGCATCACCCTGGAGTACCCGGTGCTCCGGCACGCCAACAACCTGGAGTCGGTCCTCACCTACGAGGGCACCAGCGAGGTGCACTCCCTCGTCATCGGCAAGGCCCTCACCGGCGAGCAGGCCTTCCGCTGACGCGTGGCGGTCCGCCGGCGCCCCGCGGGCGGACCACCCGGCCCGCCCGCACGGCACGGCGCGGCCTCAGGCCGCCGTGACCCTGGCCAGGAAGGCGTCGAGGTTGCCCATCGTGCGGGCCACCCGCTCCTCGATCGACAGCGTCTCGTCGTGACGCTTGCCCCCGCGCAGCCTCGGCTGCCGCTTGCCCCGGATGTAGAGCGAGCAGGCGAGGTCGGCGCAGACGTAGATGCCGACCGTGTTCCCCTCGCGCCCCCGGCCGCCGACCAGTGGCGCGGCGAGCAGGGCGACCCCGGAGGAGGCGTGCGCGGTCAGGCACACCTGGCACAGGCTCGTCTTCACGGCACTGGTCCGTCCCACGGCGGGGACCCGCAGGGTCACGCCCAGCGGGCCGTCCTCACGGGGGACCACCAGGTGTGCCCGCAGCGGTGCGCCGGGGTCGACCCAGCCGAGGAAGTCCAGGTCCTGCCAGGGGAGTTCGGCGAAGTCCAGCGGCAGCTTGAGCCGCGCGGCCTCGCCCTTCGTGCAGTTCACGAAGGACGAACGGATCTGTTTGTCGGTCAATGGTTCCACTCGTTGGACCGTACACGGACCTGCCGGAGGCGGCATCCGAATATCGGGACGCGCGCCCCACCGGGCCCCGGCCGCCTCACGCCACCCAGTCCGGCAGGGCCGGGTCCGCGAAGCGCCCCGGCGCCCCGTCGAGCGCCGCCGCGAGCCGCTCGGCGGCCGGCTCGTACACCTCCTCGGCCAGCGTGTACGGGATGCGCAGCCGGTGCTCGTGCGTCCCCGGGTCCACGCCGAACCGCGCCCCGCCCTCCACCCGTACCCCGTGGCGGAGCGCGCGGGCGGACAGCGCGGAGGCGACCGGCCGCCCCAGGTCGATCCAGAGGCACATCCCGCCCGGCGGCACCGTCCACCGCCACTCCGGCACGTGCCGCGCGAGAGCGGCGGTCAGCGCCTCGCGCCGCCGCCGGAGTTCCGCGATCCGCGCCGGCAGGATGGTGCCGAGCCGGTCCATCAGGGCCACGGCCACCAGCTGATCGAGCACCGAACCGGCCAGGTCGGCGGTGATCCGCACCCGGGCCAGCTCGGTCACCACGCCGGCCGCCGCCCGTACCCAGCCGACCCGCAGCCCGCCCCAGCAGCTCTTGCTCAGGGAACCGACGGAGACGATCTGCTCGCCGTCGCCCCCGCCGACGCCCGAGGCGAACGGCCGGGGCGCGGGCACGTCCAGTGCCATGTCGGTGAGCGTCTCGTCCACGACGAGCCACGTCCGCGTGGCGCGCGCCGCCCGGGCCACCTCCCGCCGCTGCTCCTGAGGCATCAGCCGCCCGGTCGGATTGTGGAA
>NZ_JAPSIW010000476.1 GCF_031178505.1 Streptomyces sp.
CGCGGGCCGGGGGACTGGGGGTTCGTCCTGGCCGTCCCCGGACCGCGCCCGCCCGCCCTCGGGCTCGCCCCCGGCGCTCCCCGGCTCCGCTCCCTGGGGCCCGGCACCCTCGCGGCGGCGGCGCACCTGGCCGAGCGGACCCGGTGGTCCGGGCTGCCGCCGTCGACCCTGGTACATCCCCGGTACGGCGGCTGAACGCGAACGACCGGACGGCGCCGCCCGGCGCGAACGGGCGACGCCGCGCCGCGCTCTGAGTAGGCTCGGCTCCCATGGAGCATGAGGTGTTCGTCCCGGTCCCGGCCGAAGCCCTGCGCGCGACGCTCACGGATCCCGCACGGGTGGCGCGCTGCGTGCCCGGACTCCAGCGGGACGCCGACGCGGACGCCGACCCGCTGTCGGGCCGGCTCAAGGTCCGCGTGGGCGGCCACACCATCACGTACCGGGGTTCGGTGCGCATCGTCGAGCGGGACGGTGCCCTCACGTACGAGGGCACCGGCACGGAGGTGCGCGGCACGGGGACGGCCGAGGTCTCGCTCACCGTCGTCCTCACCCCGCTGGCCGGCGGCACCGGTCTCGGCTTCACCGGCGCCCTGGAGGCGACCGGCCGGCTGGCCGAGGCCACGGAGCAGGCACGGGCCACGGCGGGCGCCCGCGTCCTCGACCGGTTCGTGGAGTCCCTCACCGCTCTGGCGGGCGACGCGCGGCCGGAAGCGGAAGCCGGAGCGGGAGCGGTGCCGGAGGCGGCGGAGGACCGGCCCGACACCGCCGGGGAGCCGAGGACGCCCGCCGACCAGGGCCCCGAGGCCGACAGCGACGACGACGGCGTGGACGACGGGATCGAGGAGCCGGGGCGGCCCTCCGTCTTCGACACCCCCGTCCCGCCCTCCGGGCTCGACCCGTTGCTCGACGAGGACTTCCCCGACGTCCACGACGTCCCGGACGTCGTCGACGTCCCCGACACCCCCGCGGAGTTCCCCGCACCCCAGCCCGCCGCCGAGGCCGCCCACGCCCGCCGGACGATGATCGGCCGGAGCGCGGAGGAGGTCGACCACGCGCCGCCGCGCGGCCGGTACGCGCCCGTGCCCGCCCCCGAGTCGTCGAACGCCGGCGCCACCCTGCGCTGGATCGCCCCCGCCGCCGCGCTCGCGCTCGCCTCGGCCGTCGTCGTGGGACGGGCGCTGCGCCGCCGTCGTTGAAACGGTCCACGGAGGCTAGGGTCGGGGCGTGAGCATGCAGACGCGACTGTCGGCGGGCGACGCCGAGTTGACCATCAATCCCGAGAACGGCTGCCGGATCGAGAGCCTGCGGATCGGCGGCACCGAGGTGCTGCGCCAGGGCGAGCGGTACGGCAGCTTCCCGATGGTGCCCTGGTGCGGGCGGACCGCGCTCGGCCGCTTCCTCGACGGTGCCACCGAGCACCGGCTGCCGGTCAACGCCGCCCCGCACGCGATCCACGGCACCGTACGGGACCTGGCCTGGCGGACGGCCCGGAGCTCCGCGACCGAGGCCGTCTTCACCTGCGAGCTCGGTGACCCCTGGCCGTACAAGGGGCGGGTCACCCAGGTCTTCGAGCTGGCCGAGGACGCGCTCACCCTCCGGTTCGGGGTCGAGGCCTACGCCGACTCCTTCCCGGCGCAGGCCGGCTGGCACCCCTGGTTCCTGCGGAACCTCGGCCACGGCGGTCAGGACGTGCGCATCGACTTCGCCCCCGCCTGGCAGGAGGAGCGCGGCGAGGACCACATTCCCACCGGCCGCCGGATCGACCCCCTCCCGGGCCCCTGGGACGACTGCTTCGGCATGCCCGGCGGCGTGGACGTCACCCTCACCTGGCCCGGGGAGCTGGAGCTGAAGGTCACCGGCAGGTCCGAGTGGGTGGTGATCTACGACGAGCCCGCGGAGGCGGTCTGCGTCGAGCCGCAGTCCGGTCCGCCGAACGGCCTCAACACCCATCCGCGCCTGGTCACCCCGATCGACCCGCTGGAGGTCGAGAGCGTGTGGAGCTGGCGCCGCCCGTGACCCGGGGCCGGTGAGGCCGGGAGCGTGCGGAGGCGGTGGCGCCCGTAAGCTGCTGACCATGACTGACGTACGCGCTGAGCTGCTCCAGCAGATCAAGGACAAGGCCGTGGTGCACGGCAAGGTGACCCTCTCCTCGGGTCTGGAAGCCGATTACTACGTCGACCTTCGCCGGATCACCCTGGACGGCGCCGCGTCGCCGCTGGTCGGTCAGGTCATGCTCGAACTGACCAAGGACCTGGACTTCGACGCGGTCGGCGGCCTCACGCTGGGTGCCGACCCGGTCGCCACCGCGATGCTGCACGCCTCCGCCGCGCGCGGGGAGCGCCTGGACGCCTTCGTGGTCCGCAAGGCCGCCAAGGCGCACGGCATGCAGCGCCAGGTCGAGGGTCCGGACATCAAGGGCCGGCGCGTCCTGATCGTGGAGGACACCTCCACCACCGGCGGCTCGCCGCTGACCGCCGTCGAGGCGGCGCGTGCCGCGGGCGCCGAGGTCGTCGCCGTGGCGACGATCGTGGACCGGGCCACCGGCGCGGGCGAGAAGATCAGCGGGACGGCCGGAGTGCCGTACCTCTACGCCTACGCGCTGGACGAGCTCGGCCTGGCGTAACCGCCGCGAAGTCGTGACGTGGGGGGCCGGTGCCGGTTCCTCCGCTCTGACCTGCGATGTTGGGAAGGGGTGGAGTGTTTCACGTGAAACGCTCCACCCCTTCGCCTGTGGTGCCCGTGGGAGCCCGGGGAAGAGTCTGGAAAGATGGCCCCGACGATGACGTCGCCCCTAGGTCAGGGACAAGCAACGCCCATACCCGCACATCACAAGGAGCGGACGAATGCCCATCGCAACCCCCGAGGTCTACAACGAGATGCTCGACCGGGCGAAGGCAGGCAAGTTCGCCTACCCGGCCATCAACGTGACCTCGTCCCAGACCCTTCACGCGGCGCTCCGCGGCTTCGCGGAGGCCGAGAGCGACGGCATCATCCAGATCTCGACCGGCGGTGCCGAGTTCCTGGGCGGCCAGCACAACAAGGACATGGTCACGGGCGCCGTCGCCCTGGCCGAGTTCGCGCACATCGTCGCCGCGAAGTACGACATCACGGTCGCCCTGCACACCGACCACTGCCCGAAGGACAAGCTGGACGGCTACGTCCGTCCGCTGCTCGACGTCTCCGCCGAGCGCGTCGCCCGTGGCGAGAACCCGCTGTTCCAGTCCCACATGTGGGACGGTTCGGCCGAGACCCTCGCGGACAACCTGGCCATCGGCCAGGAGCTGCTCGCGAAGGCCGCCGCCGCCAAGATCATCCTTGAGGTCGAGATCACCCCGACCGGTGGCGAGGAGGACGGCGTCAGCCACGAGATCAACGACGAGCTCTACACCTCGGTCGACGACGCGATCCGCACCGCCGAGGCCCTGGGCCTGGGCGAGAAGGGCCGCTACCTGCTCGCCGCCTCCTTCGGCAACGTGCACGGCGTCTACAAGCCGGGCAACGTCGTGCTCCGCCCCGAGCTGCTCAAGGACCTCCAGGCGGGCGTCTCGGAGAAGTTCGGCAAGGCGTCCCCGTTCGACTTCGTCTTCCACGGCGGCTCCGGCTCGACCGCCGAGGAGATCGCCACCGCCATCGAGAACGGCGTGGTGAAGATGAACCTCGACACCGACACCCAGTACGCCTTCACGCGTCCGGTGGTGGACCACATGTTCAAGAACTACGACGGTGTCCTGAAGGTCGACGGCGAGGTCGGCAAGAAGTCCACCTACGACCCGCGCACCTGGGGCAAGCTGGCCGAGGCCGGCATGGCCGCCCGTGTCGCCGAGGCCTGTGTCGCGCTGCGCTCCGCCGGCAAGAAGCTGAAGTAGGGCGCTGTACGCGCGGCCGGGTCCCCCGGCCGCGTCCGCGAACACCGGGCCCGGCACCCTTCGTGGTGCCGGGCCCTCGCGCATCCCCGTCCCCACCGGAAGGGCCCACCGATGTACGACTTCGACCGCGAGATCGACCGGCACGGCACCAGCTCCGTCCAGTGGGACGGGGCGGCCGACCGCTTCGGCGTCCCCGGCCTGCTTCCCTTCACCGTCTCCGACATGGACTTCGCCTCCCCGCCGGAGGTCCTCGCCGCCCTGCGCGAGCGCGTCGACCACGGCGTCTTCGGTTACACCGACTGGCGCCTCGGGGAGTTCCGGGAGGCGATACGCGACTGGTACGCGCGCCGGTACGGCACGGCGATCGACACCGGGGCGCTGGTGTACGCGCCCTCCGTGCTCAGCCAGCTCTCGCAGCTGCTGCGCATGTGGACGGAGCCGGGGGACGGGGTGGTGGTGCACACCCCCACGTACGACGGCTTCCGCAAGGTCGTCACCGGCCTCGGGCGCGAGCTACGCGGTGTCCCGCTGGACGACCCGGAGGCGCTGGAGCGGGAGCTGGCCCGGCCGGACAGCCGGATGCTGCTGCTCTGCTCCCCGCACAACCCCACCGGCCGGGTGTGGACGGAGGCGGAGCTCACCGGCTTCGCCCGGCTGGCCGAGCGGCACGGCGCCGCCGTCGTCAGCGACGAGATCCACGCCGACCTGACCGCCGGGAGCCACCGCCACATCCCCTGGGCCCGGATCGCGGAACCGGGCCCGGGCCGCCGCTGGGCCCTGGTCACCTCGGGCACGAAGGCCTTCAACTTCCCGGCGCTCTCCGGCTCCTACGGGCTCATCGGCGACCCGGAGGAACGGGAGGTCTTCGTACGGCGCATGGAGACCGGGGAGGGGCTGGCCTCGCCGGCCGTGCTCTCCCTGACCGCGCACATCGCCGCGTACCGGCACGGCGCGGACTGGCTGGACGCGCTGCGGGCGTACGTGGCGGACACGATGGCGCTGGTCGCGGAGCGGCTCGCGGACGGGCTGCCGGAGGTGGCGTGGACACCGCCGCGGGCCGGGTACCTTGCCTGGATCGACCTGCGGCCGCTGGGCATCGAGGAGGACCGGCTCCACGAGGAGCTGGTGCGGCGGGAGAAGGTCGCGGTCGTGCCGGGCGGGGTGTACGGGACGCCGGGCTTCGTCCGGCTGAACCTCGGCTGCCCCCGGAAGAAGGCGGAGCGGGGCCTGGACGCCCTGGTCCGGGCCGCGCGCCGGCTCGCCCCGGCCTGACGGGGAAGAGGGAAGCCGGTGCCCCACGGGGAGGCAGCGGGCCGCCGTTCGCGGGACCATGCAGGCATGGACATCCGGCTGAGCTCCGGAACGGGGCGGTGGATCGTCTTCACGACGGTCCTGGGTTCCGGGATGGTGCTGCTCGACTCCACCGTCGTCAACGTCGCCCTGCCGCACATCGGCGCCGACCTGGGCGCCGATCTGGCCGCGCTCCAGTGGACCGTCAACGCGTACATGCTGACCCTCGCCGGGCTGATCCTGCTCGGCGGGGCGCTCGGCGACCGGTACGGGCGGCGGCGGGTCTTCGTCGTCGGCGTGGTGTGGTTCGCGCTGGCCTCGCTGCTGTGCGGGCTCGCCCCGAACGCCGGGGTGCTGGTCGCGGCCCGCGCGCTCCAGGGCGTGGGCGGGGCGCTGCTGACGCCGGGCTCGCTCGCGCTGATCC
>NZ_JAPSIW010000477.1 GCF_031178505.1 Streptomyces sp.
CGCCGAGGAGATCTCGACGTCGACGACGGGGTAGGTCCGGCCGTCCTCCCATTCCACGGTCTTGTCACTCGTGAGCGTGGAGCGGGTGAGGAAGGCGAAGCCGCCCGCCCTGTCGCGGAAGACGACGAGCTCGTACGGGGGGTGGATGCCGGGCTTCATGGGGGTCAGCGCTCCTCTCGGAAGTCGACGTGACGGCCTGCCACCGGGTCGTACTTGCGCAGGGTCAGGCGGTCGGGGTCGTTGCGGCGGTTCTTGCGGGTGACGTAGGTGAACCCGGTGCCGGCGGTGGACCGGAGTTTGATGACGGGTCGGAGTTCGTTGCGGGCCATGCCGTGTAGAGTAAATGAAAATGAATCCCATTACCAATATTCCTCCGGAGAGGTAGGTCACCCTTGTCCGCCCACTGTCAGCTGACCGGCGCGCGGCCCGGATTCGGCAACCGGATCTCGCACTCCCACCGCCGCAGCTCCCGCCGTTTCGACCCCAACATCCAGCGCAAGCGCTACTGGCTCCCCAGCGAGGGCCGGTACGTCCGGCTGACGCTCAGCGCCCGCGGGATCAAGACCGTCGACACCCTCGGCATCGAGGCCGCCGTCGCCCGCATCCGCGCCCGGGGGGTGAAGGTCTGATGGCCAAGCGCAGCAAGATCGCCCGCAACGAGCGGCGCAGGACGGTCGTCGCCCGGTACGCCGAGCGGCGCGCCGAGCTGAAGGAACTCATCCGCCGCCCCTCCACCCCGGCCGGCGTCCGCGAGGCCGCCGTACGCGAGCTGAGCCGCCAGCCGCGGGACGCGAGCGCGACCCGGGTCCGCAACCGCGACGCGGTCGACGGCCGCCCCCGGGGCCATCTGCGGAAGTTCGGCCTCTCCCGGGTCCGGGTCCGCGAGCAGGCGCACGCGGGGTTCCTGCCCGGGGTGCGGAAATCCTCCTGGTGAGGTGAGCCGGGGGCCGTCGGACCCGGTCGCGGCGCGGGGCGCGTTCCGGGCGCGGGACCCTCAGGCCCCGGGCGCGGGGGCGTTCCGGGCGCGGAGGCGTTCCGGGCGCGGGACCCTCAGGCCCCGGGCACGACGCAAGGCCCGGGACCGTCAGGCCCCGGGCGCGGCGCGGGCGCGTTCCGGGCGCGGGGCGCGGGCGTCTCAGGTGTCCCGCAGCGCCCCGGACAGTGCGTCCAGAGCCTCCAGGAGCAGGCGGGCCGCCTTGCGCAGGACCGGGTCCGGCACCTCCGTGTCCCAGGACGCGAGCGTGCGCCGCAGCTCGTCCCAGTCGGGCTCGCGCCGCTCCCGGACCGCCTTCGCGCCCCGCTCGGTCACCCGGCGCAGGGCCTCCGCGAGGCGGGCGGCGGCGGGGAGCGGTGGGGCGCCGGGGTCCGGAAGGTGCGCCTCCAGGAGCATCGCGGCCCGCCCGAACTGCGCCAGGGCGTGCCCGGCCTCCTCCGCCACCGCGTGCGACAGGCCCCGGTGCCGTACCGGCTCGTGGGTCGCCCGCGCCACCGCCTCCTGCCACGCGACCCGCGCCGCCCGGGTGTCGAGCAACGCCTCGCGGACGGCGGGCCCCGGCGCCCCGGCCGGGTCGGCGTACCGGGCCGCGACCGCCGCCGCGTACCGCCCGGCCGCCGCCAGCCAGTCCGCGAGCCGGCCGCGCAGCCGGGGCGTCTCCCAGGCCGGGTAGACGGCGTACGCCAGCATGGCGAGGAGCCCGCCGAGCAGGGTCAGCAGCACCCGCTCCCGTACGGTCTGGGTCGGCCCCTCCCCCACCATGCCGAGCAGCAGGACGACGTACGCGGCGACGCAGACCTGCGCCACCGCGTAGCCCGTCCGCATCAGCAGGTACATCCCGAAGGCGCACACCACCGCGAGGGCTGCCGAGGTGTACAGACCCGGGTGCGCCGCCCGCACCACCCCCGTCGCCAGCGCCACGCCGACCAGCGTGCCGCCGAACCGCGCCACGGAACGCGCGTACGTCTGCGTGAAGTCCGGGCGCATCACCATCACCGAGGCCATCGGCGCCCAGTAGCCGTGGCCGAACGGCAGCGCCGTGCCGAGGAGGTACCCGGCCGCCGTGACCGCCGAGACGCGCAACGCGTGCCGGAGGACCGGGGAGCCGGGGCGCAGCTCGGCACGGACCTTCGCGAGGACGACCGGCACGAGCCGCACCAGGGTGGGGCGGGTGAGGGTGACGGGGTGGTGCGGCGGCCGGGCGCCGGAGGTCTCCGTGCGGGGCTCCGCCGTCTCCAGGACGTCGCCGAGCAGGGCGGCGAGGCGGAGCGCGGCGCGCCGCGGCGGGCCGGAGAGGATCGCGCCGGTGTCCGGGGTGCGCAGCGCGGCGAGCGCGGGTCCCGGAAGGGCGACGGGCTCACCGTGCCGGATCGCGTGCGCGGCGGCGTCCAGGACCGTCGCCGCCGCGCCGAGCAGCTCCCGCACCCGGTCCCGCTCGCGGCCCTCCGCCGGGACCCCGACCGCCGGATCGGCCAGCGAGGCCAGCACCGGGCGGATGCGCTCGGCCAGGCCCCGGGCCCCGTGCAGCTCCGCCGGCCGGCGGCGGGCCTCGCGGGGCGTGACGGCGGCGGCGCTGCGGGCCGTCATCAGCGGTACGGGGTCGAAGGCGGCCACCGGGTCGTGCCGCAGGCGCCGGGCGTAGTCGGCCTCGGCGGCGAGCGCGTCCGCGAGGGCGTCGCGCTGGGGGCCCCAGCGGCGTACGGGCAGCAGGACGACCAGGAGGGCCTGCACCACCCCGCCCGCGAAGATCACGGCGGCGTGACCCGCGGCGGTGGCGACGGAGGTCGGGAGGGTGACCGTGACCAGCATCATCGCCACGTTGGAGGAGGCGATCAGGCCGGCGGTGGGGCCGGCCGCCCAGGCGAGCCCGGCCAGGAAGGTCCACAGGAGCAGGAGGACGAGGAACGCGAGGGTGTGGGCACCGGTGAGGTAACCGGCGAAGGTCGAGACGGCGAGGCTCGCCCCCGAGGCGAGGGCGAGCGTGGGGCGGGGCCGCCAGGACCGCTGGAAGGTGGCGATCGCCGCCTGGAAGGCCCCGAAGGCCGACGACACGGCGACGGCCGGCCCGAACAGCGCGAGCGCCACCCCGACGACGAGCGCGAGCCCGAGCGCCCCCCGCGCGGCCACCAGAGGTTCGAGCCGCCGCCGCTCGACGGCGAACCCGGAGCGGGCGGTCTGCTTCAGGGCGCGGAGCCAGCTCATGGCCCGAGCGTATCCAGGAAGGGGTCGTATCAGACATTTCGGCCCGCCGGGGGTGGCGGCCCCGCCGTCCCGGCCGCCGGGTCCGCCGCGCCGGTGCCTGGGCCGGGGGGCGGGACCCTACGGCAGGGGAGGGCGGCCCGGGTGGAGGCCGGCGCGGTCGGCGGCGGTGGCGCCGTGGGTCCAGCCGGCCTCGTCCCAGGCGGCGCGGACGCGGGTCGTGCGGGTCTCCGGGAAGAGCTGGTCGGTGCGGGCCGCCACCGCCACCTCGCGGCTCGCGAGGGCCGGGAGGAGGGACGGCGTCTCGGAGGCGACCCGCCGTGAGGTCGCCGACAGCCGCGCGCCGAGCCGGTTCGCGTACGCGAGCAGGAAGGACTGCCGGAAGGACTTCGTGCGCTTGCGGCCCGCCGCCCGCTGCTCCGCCTCCGCCCGCGTCATCGCCGTCGTCCCCTGCACCAGCAGCGAGGTGTAGAGGAGTTCCACCGGGTCGAGGTCCGCCTCGAAGCCGATCACCGTCGAGAAGCCGTACGCCTCGTTCCACACCGCCCGGCAGTGGTTCGCCGTGGCCACCGCGTCCAGCAGGATCGCCTTCGCCTGCTCGTACGGCGGCTCCACCCCGATCCGGATCGCGCCGGGCGTCTCCGGGGAGGGCGCGCCCGCCGCCAGGGAGGCCTCGTCCAGGCTGTGCCGGGCCATCAGTTCCTGGGCCTTCGCCGTGAGCGCCTCCGCCTCCTCCGGGTAGCCGGTGGCCTCGGCCTTCGCGAGCAGCGCCCTGATGCGGGTGAGCATCCGGGGCTCCCCGGCCGCGGCGGGCGGCAGGACGTCGCCCGGCACCGGCCCGACCGCGTCCAGGCGCGGCAGCCGGACCAGCAGCCGGTACAGCTCCAGGACGGCCGTCGCGTACGAGAAGCGGTCGGCCGTCCGGCCCGGCGGCTCCAACTCGTCCAGCTGGGCCCGCCAGCGGCGCGGGAGCGCCCCGTACCGGGCCGTCTCCTTCGCGATCAGGCCGGAGAGGAGACGGACGTGTCCGTCCGACAGCTCGCGCCGTGCCACGCGCGCCAGGTCCGCGGGCTGCCAGCCGCGCTCCCACAGCGTCCGTACGAACTCCTCGCCGCGCCGCGCCAGTTCGGCGTCCGCGCCCGGGTCGGCGGCGAGCAGGGACGCGGCCGTGTCGAGGGAGTGGTCGTCCCGGGTGTGCAGGGCGGCCCGCAGGGCCTGTGCGACGGTGGTCGCCTCGGTGCGCCCCTCCGACATGGCTGTGCCTCCTCCGGCGGTCCTGTCCGCCTCGGCACGATGGTCTCAGGCGGCGGGGACGCGGGCACCGGGCGGGCCGTAAAGGGGGGCCCGGGGGTAGGCCTGGCCCCACCCCCGGGACGCCCGGCAGTGGTCGTGATCGGGACCGGCCGAAACGGTTCGCTGGAGCCATGACCACCACGCCGACCACACCCGTCACGCCCGCCCCTTCGGCCCCTGGCGTCCCCGGCAGGCCCGCCGTGCCCGTGGCCGTACGGCTCCGGGGCCTCGTCCGGCAGCACCGGGACGTCCGCGCCCTCGACGGCGTCGACCTCGATCTCGCCACCGGCACCTTCACCGCCGTCATGGGCCCGTCCGGCTCCGGCAAGTCCACCCTGCTCCGGTGCGCGGCCGGGCTCGACCGGCCGACGGCGGGCAGCGTGGAGGTCGGCGGCGTCCGCCTGGACGGCCTGGGCGAGCGGCGTCTGACGCTGCTGCGGCGGGACCTCATCGGTTTCGTCTTCCAGTCCTTCAACCTCCTCCCCTCCCTGACGGCCGCGCAGAACGTGGCCCTCCCGCTCCGCCTCGCCGGCCGCCGCCCGTCCCGCCGCGAGGTGCGGGAGGCGCTGGCCCGCGTCGGCCTCGCCGGACGGGAGCGGCACCGGCCCGGCGAGCTGTCCGGCGGGCAGTGCCAGCGGGTCGCCGTCGCCCGCGCCCTGATCGCCCGGCCGGCCGTCCTCTTCGCCGACGAGCCGACCGGGGCGCTGGACTCGACGACGAGCCGTGAGGTCCTGGACCTGCTGCGGGCTCTGGTCGACGGCGACGGGCAGACCGTCGTCATGGTCACCCACGATCCGGTGGCGGCGGCCCGCGCGGACCGGGTCGTCCTCCTGGTCGACGGGCGGGTCGCCGGCGAGCTGAGGGCCCCGACGGCCGACGCGGTCGCGGCCCGCGTGGCCGCCCTGGAGAGCACCTCGGCGACTCACCGGGAGAGTGCCGGGGAAGTCCCCGGGGCGGGCCCGGGAAAGGGCCCCGGGGGAGGCACCGGACAGGACCCCGTCCCCGCCGGAACCGCCGGCGCCGGTTCGCGCGTCGCCACGGGAGCGGTGGAGGGGGCGGGATGCTGAGCGTCGCCGTCGCCGGGCTGCGC
>NZ_JAPSIW010000478.1 GCF_031178505.1 Streptomyces sp.
GCCGCCCACCGGCAAGGTCTTCGAGAACACCGCCGACGTCTCCATCCCGGACAACGGCGCCGCGGTGACCTCCACCGTCAACGTCACCGGGGTCACCGGCAACGCGCCCTCCACCCTCAAGGTGGACGTGAACATCGTCCACACCTACGTCGGTGACCTGGTCGTCGACCTCGTCGCCCCCGACGGCACCGTCTACAACCTGCACAACCGCACCGGCGGCAGCGCCGACAACATCGTCCAGACCTACACCGTGAACGCCTCCTCCGAGGTCGCCAACGGCGCCTGGAAGCTCCGCGCCCAGGACAGGGCCTCCGCCGACACCGGCTACATCAACAGCGTCAAGCTGACCTTCCCGTAAAAGGGGCCGGGAAGCCTCCCCGGAGGCTTCCCGCCATACGCTCCCGGGCGGGCCGGTGACCATCGCCCCCGCCCCGCCCGGGTCCCCAACAGGGTGCCGACAGCCGCTACTTGTCGGCGTTCGCCGCGTTCACCAGGGCGTCCTTCGTGACCGCGCCGACGTACACCGTGCCGTCGTCCGTCATCAGCGCGTTCACCAGCTTCGTGGAGAAGACGGTGCCCGAGCCGAAGGAGCCGGTGACCTTCTCGCCGAAGGAGTCCAGGAAGCCCTGGACCTCCTTCGGCGCCTCGCCCTTCCCGGGCGCCGGAGCGCCGGTGTCGAGCTTCGCGATGGCCGTCCAGCCCTCCCCGATCACGTTCGGTCCGCCGTCGGGACCGCCGAGGCCCGGGGCGCCGAGGCCGGAGCCCTTCTCCAGTTCCTTCTCCGCCTCCTCGCCCGCGGCCTCCGCGCCGCCCTCCGTCACCTTGGCGCCCTTGGGCACCTGGAAGGTGAACTCCGAGGCGGCCGGCCGGCCGAAGTCGACCTTGGTGAAACCGGCGTCGAGGACCGGCTTGCCGCCCTGGACCGAGGCCAGGGTGAACTTGAGCGGGGTGCCCGTCGCCGCGTCCACCGCGATCCTCACGGACTCCACGGTCGAACCGCTCTGCTTCGGCTCGATCACCAGCTGGTACGCGTCCCGGCCGGCCACCTTCGCCGTACCGCCGACGGTGATCGAGGTCGTGTCACCGGCCGCCTTCAGGACCTCGTCGGCCAGCTGTTTCGGCGTGCCCGGCAGTTCCTCGCCGCGCTCCTCCCCGGCCTCCGCCGGCGTCTTCTCGTGGAAGACCTCGTCGCTCGCGCTGTCGTACGCCCACACGTCGGTGCCGTTGTGGACGAGGCTGTACTCGTTCTCGCCGTCGAGCAGGGTGAGCCTCTGCCGCTCGGGTCCGTCCGCCGCCACCCGCAGGGTGTGGGTGCCGGAGACGAGCCGGGTGAGCTGTTCCGAGGGGTCCGCCGAGCCGGAGCCGCCGCCTCCGGCGACGCCGGAGAGGAGGCCGTCGAGGGCGGGCAGGCCCAGGTCGGTGGAGATCTTGAACGTGCCGGACAGGGTCTGGGTGTCCGAGGCGGCGATCTTCTCGATGAGCTGCTGCGCGGTGATCTCCGGCAGGTCCGGGTCGCCGGACGCCGCCAGGGCCGGTACGAGGCCGATGGTGGCGGCGGCCGCTCCGGCCACCGCCACCGGAACGATGTAACGGCTCGCCTTACGGGTCTGTGCCATGGTCTGCGCTACCTCCGTGCCCTCCGTGGTCGATGTCTCCATCCCACCAGGAAAAGGCCCCCGGGGCGTCAGCCCCGGGGAGCAACCGGGCGTACTGCTCCGGTATGACGCGACCCCGAGAAGTGCCAGGGAGTGTCTTTTGGATGAGGCCGGATGAGGGAGCGGCGTCTGGTGCGTGCGATCGCAAGGCGGAGGAGGGAGTCCATGCGGAGCATCGGCGATCGACGACAACGCGGCGAGCGTGCGTGCCAGACGCCGCGAGCCCGGCATCATCCGGAAGACACGACCTAACCCGCGCGGTGGACGACCGCGTCGCAGAGCTCCGCGAGCGCGGCCTTAGCGTAGCCGTCGGGCAGCGGCGCCAGCATGGCCCTGGCCTCCTCCGCGTACCGCACGGTGTCCCGGCGGGCCTGCTCCAGGGCGGGGTGGACGCGGAGCCGGCGCAGGACCTCGGCGTGGCGCTCGTCGTCGGTCAGGTCGCCGTCGATGAGGGCGACCAGTTCCAGGTCCTCGGCGCGGCCGTGGGCGGCGGCGGCGGCGCGGAGCCGGAGGACGGGGAGGGTCGGGACGCCTTCGCGGAGGTCGGTGCCCGGGGTCTTGCCGGACTCGTGGGAGTCGGAGGCGATGTCGAGGACGTCGTCGGCGAGCTGGAAGGCGACGCCGAGCCGCTCGCCGTACTGCGTGAGGGTGTCGACGACGGACCGGTCGGCGCCGGCCATCATGGCGCCGAAGCGGCAGGAGACGGCGACGAGCGAACCGGTCTTGCCGCCGAGGACGTCGAGGTAGTGGTCGACGGGGTCGCGGCCGTCGGTGGGGCCCGCGGTCTCCAGGATCTGGCCGGTGACGAGCCGCTCGAACGCCTCGGACTGGATGCGCACGGCCTCGGGGCCGAGATCCGCGAGCGTGTGCGACGCGCGGGCGAAGAGGAAGTCACCCGTGAGGACGGCGATGGAGTTGCTCCAGCGGGCGTTGGCGCTGGGCACCCCGCGCCGTACGTCGGCCTCGTCCATGACGTCGTCGTGGTAGAGCGTGGCGAGATGTGTCAGCTCGACGACCACGGCGGAGGGGACGACCCCCGGGGCGTGCGGGTCGCCGAACTGGGCGGCGAGCATCACGAGCAGGGGACGGAACCGCTTGCCCCCGGCCAGGACGAGATGCTGCGCGGCCTCCGTGATGAACGGGACATCGCTCTTGGTGGCGTCCAGGAGGCCCGCCTCCACGGCCGCCAACCCGCTCTGGACATCGGCCTCAAGAGCCTGGTCCCGCACGCTAAGACCGAACGGCCCGACGACGGTCACGAGGGGGTCTCCTGTCTGCTGACGCCTGCTGACGATCACACGGGTTGCTCACGATCACCTGGATCGCCGATGTGTCGCTGGATTCGCTCAAGCCAGCGTATCCGGTCACGTTTCGATCACCGTGGGCGCCTTCCCGTCACCCCCGGTATGTTCGTGATCAGCGCATACGACCAGGATTAGGCGTTTTGTCCCGAACGGGGAGTGGCATGGAAACGAACGGCGTACGGCGGCCGTGGAGGTGACCCGGTGACCAGGATCCGCACCGACTTCCCGTACGCGACCCGGCACGAGGACCTCCGCGTCCCGATGCCCGACGGCACCCCGCTCTACGCGCGCGTGTGGCGCCCGGTCACCGACGAGCCCGTCCCGGCCCTCCTGGAGTACGACCCGTGCCGGCTGACCGACGGGTCGGCGGCCCGCGACGGACAGCGCCACCCCTGGTACGCGGGCCACGGCTACGCCTCCGTCCGTGTCGACGTGCGCGGGCACGGCAACAGCGGGGGCCTGCCGGGCGACGGGCTCGACGCCACCGGAACGGACGACGGGGTGGCGCTCGTGCACTGGCTGGCCGGTCAGCCCTGGTGCACCGGCCGGGTCGGTGTCTTCGGCGTCTCCTGGGGCGGCTCCGCCGCGCTGCGGATCGCCGCCCGCGCCCCTGGACCGCTCAAGGCCGTCGTCGCCGTGGGCGCCACCGACGCCCCCCACGGGAGAGGCCTCCCCCACCTGGACGGCTCCGTCCTCGCCGGAGGGCTGCCCCGGGCCGCCGCCCTGCTCTCCTCGGCCTGCCGGCCGCCCGACCCCCGCTACGCGGGCGAGGAGTGGCGCGAGCGCTGGCTGGAGCGGCTGGAGGCGGTGGAGCCGCTCCTCCCCGAATGGTTCGCCCACCCGGCCCGCGACGAGCGGGGAGAGGAGGAGTACGGCACGATCCGGGCCGCCGTCCTCGCCGTCGGCGGACTCCACGACCCGCACCGCGACACCGTCCTGCGCCTGGCCGAGCACCTCCCCCCGGACCGGGTACGGGCCGTCCTCGGCCCCTGGTCCGTCCACTACCCCGACCGGGCGCTGCCGCCGGGCTCCGCCGTCGGCTTCCTCCAGGAGACCCTGCGCTGGTGGGACCACCACCTCAAGGGCATCGGCAACGGAGTGATGGACGAGCCGCTGCTGCGCTCCTGGATCGGCGGCTCCCATCCCCCGGCCCCGGTGTACCGGGAGCTGCCGGGCCGCTGGGTCGCCGACCCCTCCTGGCCGTCCCCACACGTCACGCCCGTCACGTACGGCTTCGGGGGCACGCCGGTGGCCGTCGCCTCGCCCCCGTGGACCGGCGTGGACGCGGGCCGCCTCCTGCCGTCGGGGAACGACGGCGACCTGCCGCCGGACCAGCGCGGCGAGGACGCGCTCTCGGCCTGCTTCGACTTCACCGTCCCCGAGGACGGGGAACCGGTCGAGATCCTGGGCCGCCCGTCGGTGCGCCTCACCCTGCGCGCGGACGCGCCCACCGGCCAGGCCGTCGCCCGCCTCTGCGACGTCGCCCCGGACGGCTCCTCGGCCCTCGTCACCCAGGGCGCCCTGAACCTCTCCGGCACGGACCGGGCGGGTCCGGCGCGCACCGGCGGGTGGGAGAGCGTCCGCTTCGAGCTGGGCACCGCCGGGCACGCCTTCGCGCCCGGTCACCGGGTGCGGCTCGCGGTCTCCTCCGCGTACTGGCCGTGGCTCTGGCCCCAGCCGGACGGGGCGGGCTTCACGCTGGACCCGGCGGGCTCCTCGCTCACGCTGCCGGTCCGGGCCCCGACGCGGGACACCGTCGTGTGGGAGGAGCCGGAGCAGGCCGGGCCGACGGGCGTCACCGTCCCGGGCACCCTGGAGGAGCCGCGGCCGGAGCGGACGGTGGTGCGGGACGTGGTGAAGGGCGAGTGGCGCCTGGAGGACGATCCCCGGGACGGCGGGACGCGGGTCCACCCGGACGGCCTGGAGGTCACGGAGGACGCCCTGGACACGTACACGATCGAGGAGAGCGGCCCGCTGTCGGCCCGGGCCCGCTCCGACCGGTCGGTCCGGCTGCACCGGCCCGACCTCGGCTGGGACGTCACGGTGGAGCTCCGCGCCGGGACCACCTGCGACGCGGACGCCTTCCACACCTCGCACGAGGTGGTGTGCGCGGAGGGCGGCGAGATCGTCTTCCACCGCACCTGGGAACGGCGGATCCCCCGTGCGGCGGGCTGAGCCGCGGCCGTACGGGGGACCGGAAGGGGTTACGCGCCGGCGCCGGCCTTGCGGCGGCGGGCGACGACGAGCGCGCCGGCGCCGAGGACGACGGCGGCACCGGCGGCCAGGCCGAGCTGCGGCAGGTGGTCGCCGGAACCGGTGGCGGCGAGGGTGCCGCGGTTGACCGGGGTGGTGGACGAGCCGCCCTGCGGCGTGGTGTTCGTGTTGCCGGTGGTGACGGTGGGCACCGGGGTCGGGGTGGCGGTGGTGGTCGACGGGGACGGCGTCGGGGTCGGCGCCGGCTTGTCGTCCTTGCCGGCGGGGACGATGTCGAAGAAGGCCTTGGAGTCGTCACCGAAGCCGCAGGAGCCGTCCTCGTTCTCGTACGCGCCGGCGGCGAAGGCCACGCCCTGGGCGGTGGGCGTCTTGGCGTCGACGGTCAGGCGCAGCTTCACGTC
>NZ_JAPSIW010000479.1 GCF_031178505.1 Streptomyces sp.
CGCCGGAGTCCCCACGTTCGTCAAGGACAACACCGACTACCGGGGGCTGGCCACCGGACACGGCAGCGCCGCCTTCACCCCGAGGCCGGCGCGGCGGCACGCCCCCTTCACCCGGCAGCTCCTCGGCACCGGCGTCACGGTGCTGGGCAAGACACGGATGCCGGAGTTCGGCTTCAGCCCGACCACGGAGTACGAGGCCGCCCCGCCCGTCCGCAACCCGTGGAACACCGGGCACTCGGCGGGCGGTTCCTCCGGCGGCGCCGCCGCACTCGTCGCCGCGGGCGCGATTCCGATCGCCCACGCCAACGACGGCGGTGGTTCGATCCGCATCCCGGCCGCCTGCTGCGGTCTCGTCGGCCTGAAGCCGACCCGCGGCCGGCTCGTGAGCAACGAACAGAGCCGCCGGCTCCCGGTGGACATCGTCTGCGAGGGCGTCGTCAGCCGTTCGGTGCGCGACACCGCCGCCTTCCTGGCCGCGGCGGAGACGTACTGGCGCAACCCGGCGCTGCCACCGGTGGGGCTGGTCGAGGGGCCGTCGGAGCGGCGCCTGCGCGTCGGGTTCCTGCTCGACTCCCCGAACGGCGTCCCCTGCGACTCCACCACCCGTGCGGCCGTCACGGAGACGGTCGCGGCGCTCGAACGGCTCGGCCACACCGTGGAACCGGTGACGCCCGCCATCGACCCCCGCTTCACCGGTGACTTCCTCACCTACTGGGGCCTGCTGTCCTTCCTCCTCGGCGTCACCGGCCGCGGCCTGGGGGCCGACTTCGACCGGCGCCGGATGGACGGACTCAGCCGCGGCCTGCGCGAGACGTACCTGGAGAACTGGCGCTCCACCCCCGCCGTGCTGCGGCGACTGCGGCGGACCGAGGTGGCCTACGCGGCGGCCTTCCGCGGACTGGACGTCCTGCTGTCCCCCGTCCTGGCCCACACCACGCCTCCGCTGGGGCACCTCGCGCCGTCCGTGCCGTACCCGGACCTGCTCGCCCGCATCCTCGCGTACGTCGCGTTCACCCCGGTCGACAACGTCGTGGGCACCCCCTCGATCTCGCTCCCTTCCCCGGTCACCACCGGCGAAGGCCTGCCGGTCGGCGTCATGTTCGCGGGCCGCCCCGGACATGAGCGCGCGCTCCTCGAACTCGCCTTCGCCCTGGAGGCGGACCGCCCCTTCCGGCGTCTTCAGGACGCCTGACGCGGCCCCCGCCGGTCGTGATGTGAAGCTTCTGCGGAGATCTGATGGAAGAGTTCCGGGGTGATGGTGAGTTTTTGACGCCAATTCACGACGGTCGGCAGGGCGTGAAACGAGCCGCCGTCGAGCGAACTGATCAGTAACCCCGTGCTGGCCTGGTGGGATTCCCGTGCGGCGGTCCCGTGGTCCCGTGAAAGGCGTCACGGACCCGGGGTATGGTCGGCCGCGTTCACCCATCCGGGTGAATATCGTGCGGGGGAGGTGACCAGGCTCACCAGCTTCGATGGAAAATGCGGTGACTCATTTCCCTCCCGATGGGTACGCGGCGATCGGGCGGCGGGGTCTCCCGCGCGCCGAGACCGACCGAAACGTTCGAGGCGAGGCACAACGATGGATGGTCCGACCACCACGTCCGCCGACGGCGGCAGTCGGGGCGGAGGCTGGTTCGAAGGCGGCCCCAGGGCGCAGGACGGGGCACGTACCGACCGGCCCGGCGACGCGGGCTGGTTCGGACGGAGCCCCCAGGCCGACCGGGTCCCCCACCAGAGGCGGAACCCGGGGGAGGCGTCCCCCGGCCCCGTCCAGGGCCCCGCACCCGCCCCCGCTCGGACCCAGGCCCCGGCACCGGCGCCCGCCCGGACCCCGGCACCGCCCGCCCCGGCACCCGAGGACACCTCCGACGTCGCGCTCCTGCGCCGCACGATGGCCGAGATCGAGCCCATCGCCGACAAGGTGACCTCCTACTTCTACGCCCGGCTGTTCCTGGGCCACCCCGAGGTGCGCGACCTCTTCCCGGCCGCCATGGACGCCCAGCGCGACCGCCTCTTCAAGGCACTGCTGACCGCCGCCACACATGCCGACGACACCGCCACGCTGACCGCCTACCTCACCCGGCTCGGTCGCGGTCACCGGAAGTACGGCACCCTCCCCGCGCACTACCCGGCCGTCGGCGAGGCCCTCATCGGCGCCCTCTCCCGGTACGCCACCGGGACCTGGGGGCCGCGCACCGAGGCCGCCTGGGTCAGCGCCTACACCACGATCTCCCAGATCATGATCGACGCCGCCGCCGAGGACGAGCTCCGCTCACCCGCCTGGTGGCAGGCCGAAGTGGTCGCCCACGAGATGCGCACCCCGGACATCGCCGTCGTCACGGTCCGGCCCGATCAGCCGTACCCCTTCCTCGCCGGCCAGTACGCCGCCCTGGAGACCCCCTGGTGGCCGCGCGTCTGGCGGCACTACTCCTTCGCGTCCGCCCCCCGCTCCGACGGGCTGCTCTCCTTCCACGTGAAGGCCGTGCCGGCCGGGTGGGTCTCCAACGCCCTGGTCCACCGCGCGCGGCCGGGCGACGTCATCCGGCTCGGACCGCCCGCGGGTTCCATGACCGTCGACCACGCCACCGACGCCGGCCTGCTCTGCCTCGGCGGGGGCACCGGCATCGCCCCCATCAGGGCGCTCGTCGAGGACGTGGCCCGGCACGGCCGCCGCCGGACCGTGGACGTGTTCTACGGCGCCCGCCGCGACGACGACCTGTACGACATCGACAGCATGCTGCGCCTCAAGCAGTCGTACCCCTGGCTGTCGGTCCACCCCGTCGTGGACGACGGTCCCGCCGGCCTCCCCACCGACGGTCTGCCGCGGGCCGTCCGCGAGGCCGGCCCCTGGCACACCCACGACGCCTACCTGTCCGGCCCGCCCGGCATGATCCGCCGCGGCGTCGACGCCCTCGTCGACCTCGGCATTCCCGCGCACCGCATACGGCACGACTCCATCGACGAACTGGTCGGGGCAACCAATTGAGCACTTTCGAACAGACCGGGCACCTCTACGCGCCGCCCGTCCGCACCACCCGCCCCGGCAGCGACGGCGAACACCACGTCCAGCAGCGCATGGGCACCACCGAACGCGCCGACAAGTTCTACGCCGACCAGGTCCTGGACCGGCTGAACACCCGGATGCGCGCGTTCGTGGCGCGCCAGGAGATGTTCTTCCTCGCCACGGCCGACCGGCACGGCGAATGCGACAACACCTTCCGCGCCGGGCCGCCCGGCTTCCTGCACGTCCTCGACGAGACGACCCTCGCCTACCCCGAGTACCGGGGCAACGGCGTCCACGCCAGCCTCGGCAACATCGAGGAGAACCCGCACGTCGGCATCCTCATGGTCGACTTCCTCCAGGACCGCATCGGCCTCCACGTCAACGGCCGTGCCCGGATCGTCGGTGACGAGGAGATGCGCCGCGCCCACCCCGGACTGGCGGCCGACCCCGTCCCGGGCCGCCGCGCGCTGGTGTGGGTGGAGATCGACGTCGAGGAGGCGTACGTCCACTGCGCCAAGCACATCCCGCACCTCCAGAAGGTGCCGCGGCAGAGCCGCGGCGAGGGACGCCCCTGGGGCACCGACGACTTCCGGCGCAAGGGCGGCGACTTCTTCGGCGCCGCGGCCGAGGCGCCCGAGCGGGGACCCTTCCTGCCGCCGCCCCGCGCCGACTCCGGAACGTGGCGGGCCGAGGCCCAGCGGATGCTGGAGAGGGCCGAGCGGCGCCCCCGCGCCACGGCCGGCGCCACCGGCGGCGACAGCGGTCCGGACCCGGAATCACCGGCTTTCAGCGGCTGGTTCAGCCGGAGCAGCAGCGCCTGAGCCGGCGCGCGGGCGGCCCGGGGCCTCACGTGGAGTAGGGCGGGCCGTGACTGGCGCTCAAGGTGGATCACCACCGGGGAGCGGCCCGGCGGACCGCACTCCCGCGCCACCGAACTGTCCTCGATCGTGCGCGAGGCCGACATCCTCGTCGCGGCCGTCGGCGAGCCGGCCTTCGTCAAGGGCGAGGACACCAAGCCGGGCGCCGTGGTGGTCGACGCCGGCTACGACCCGGGCAACATCGGCGACGTCGACTTCGCGGGCGCCGCCGAGCGGGCCTCCCTCATCACCCCGGTGCCCGGCGGCGTCGGCCCCATGACCATCGCCGTGCTCCTCGCGCAGACGGTCGAGGCGGCGGAGCGCCAGCTCGGCCTCTAGTGCTCTGACCGCATAGGTTCGCCGGGTTGGCGGCGTTGGTGCTCGGACCGGCTGGACTCGGTGTGGGAAGAATTTGAGCGGTCGCGGAGCCGATCAAACTAGGCTCCCAGCATGTCTGGTCCGACGTTGGTGATCGAGTTGGCGGAGCCGCTCTCCCCGGCTGCGCTGCGGGAGTTCCGCGCGTTGATGGTGGGGCTCTCCTCCCACTTCGACGAGAAGCGGCCGGGGTTCTTCGACGTCAACGTGCCCGCAGAGCGACTGGGCGTCGAGGACAGGCGAGAGAAGGACTGGCGAAAGCCGTTCCCGCTTCCACTCCTCGGCAACACCATCGCGGACGAGGAGCTCACAGCCCTGGTGGGATTCAATCCGCAGCGCGAGGACTGGCGTCGGCCCTTCCTGGTCTACTTGATGGGGCCGGGTGTCGGCGACGAGAGCACCTTCGAGGCTGAGCACGCGGACGAGCCCGAGGTGGAGGCCATTCTCGGCTTCAGGCCGACCCATGCCGTCAATGTCAGCGCCGGCTGCAATCGCGAGATCGACCACGTGACCACGGCCCTGCTGACCGCCGCTGTCATGGACGTCATCGGAGGCGTGGCCAAAGCCGAGCTGCTGGACGGACAGGTGTCGGTCGTCGCCGGCCTTCCGGGGGTGTTGGGGATCGCGGACGACGACTGGATGGCGCTGGGAAGGGCGGAGTTCCTGCGGGCCTGGGTTGGGCACCCCGCCTTCCGGCTGGTCAAGTAGCCCAGACAGATCCGCGGCGGAGGTGGTGCTGTGACCTGGAACGTTCGCCATGTTGCCTGATCATGCGGCGAGAGCGGGACGGCCGCCCCAGCGGATGCCTTTCTCGCTGCGGATGCGGGCGCGTTCCTTGCGTTCGGCGGCCAGGACGTCGCGGTGGCGTGTGTTGGCGTTGCGCCAGCGGAGATAGACGTGCAGGGCCCGGGTCTGCACGGTGTGGTTCGAGTTGGCGATCGTGAACTGCCGCAGCGGTCCGAAGTGCGCTTCGATCGGGTTCGCCCACGAGGCGTAGGTCGGAGTGAAGCACAGCTCGACCTTGTGTTTCTTCGCCCAGCGACGGATGTCGGCGCCCTTGTGGGCGGACAGGTTGTCCAGGATCACGTAGATCGGTGCACCGTCCGGGCGGGCGGCGCGGATCGATTTCAGCGCGGCCAGCGTGTTCACGGCTCCCTTCTGGCGCCGATTCACGCCCCACAGCCGGTCGTCGCCCACCGAGTAGCAGCCGTGGAAGTACCGGACTCCGTGGGTGCGGTGGTAGGTGGCCGGCAGCCGGTCGGGACGCCGTTGTTCGGCCCAGCCCGCGCCCGCGGTGGGACGGATCCCGAGCGGGCCGAACTCGT
>NZ_JAPSIW010000480.1 GCF_031178505.1 Streptomyces sp.
GCTCGTCGACCTGGGCGCCGACCGCGCGCAGCATGTCGACCGTCATCCGGATGTGCGGCAGCGAGGGCAGCGTGGCGCCCACGTGCCGTACCTCCACGCCCTGGTTGAAGCGGGGCGCGGACAGCAGCAGGGCGCTGACGAACTGGGAGGACGAGGAGGCGTCGATCTCGACCGTGCCGCCGTCCAGGCCGCCGGAACCGTGCACGGTCATCGGCAGCGCGCCGCGGCCGTCGTCCTCGATCCGGGCGCCCAGCGCGCGCAGCCCGTCGATCACGCCGTGCAGCGGACGCTCGTGGGAGCGGGGGTCGCCGTCGAAGCGCACCGGGCCGTCGGCGAGCGCCGCGACCGGCGGCAGGAAGCGCATGACCGTGCCCGCGTTGCCGACGTCGACGGACGCGTGGCCGCGCAGCGGGGCCGGGATGATCCGCCAGGCCTCGCCCGTGCCGTCCGGACCGACGCCTTCCTCGATCCCCACCCCGAGGGCCCGGAGCCCCTCGGCCATCAGCAGGGTGTCGCGGGAGCGCAGCGGGCGGCGGAGCCAGCCCGGCTCCGCGGCGAGCGCGGCCAGGATCAGGCCGCGGTTGGTGACCGACTTCGATCCGGGCACCGTGACGGTCGCGTCGACGGCACCGCGCGCGAAGGGGGCGGGCCAGAGGTCGTCGGACGGGCCGGAAAGGAGGGGATCGGGCTGCTGCGCGGGGGAAGCTGCGGTCATGCCCTCACTGTACGGGGGTGTCAGAACGGCAGGAGCCAGCGGCAGCCGCCGATCAGGCAGCAGATCGAGACCGTGTGGAAGAAGAGGAGCCACACCCCGGCCGGGACGTGGGTGAGCCGCGCGAGCTGGTCGGCGTCCGAGTCGGGGGCGCCGCCGCGCCGCCGCCTGACCTGGAGCTCGAAGGCCGGCCGGACCCCGCCGAGGAGCAGGAACCACACCACCGCGTAGGCGAAGAGGGCCTGGACCCCGGGCCCGGTCAGCCAGGACACCAGCAGGAAGGCGGCGCCGGTCACGAGGACGGTGAGCACCCCGTACGCGTTGCGGATCATCACCAGCATCGCCAGGAGCAGGGCCGTCGCCGCCCACAGCAGCAGGGTGACCCGGCCGGCCCCCAGCAGGGCGGCGCCGCCGAGGCCGAGCAGCGGCGCGGCGGTGTAGCCGGCGGTGAGGGTGAGGACCACACCGAGACCCGTCGGCCGGCCCCTGGTCACCGTCAGACCGCTGGTGTCCGAGTGCAGTGTGATCGCCTGGAGACGGCGGCCGGTGGCGAGCGCCACCAGGGCGTGCCCGCCCTCGTGCGCGATGGTGATCGCGTTGCGGGCCAGGAGCCAGACGCGGCGGGGCACGGTGACGGCGAGGGCGGCGACGGCGGTGGCGATCACCAGCCACTCGGCGGGCGCCGCCTGCGGGCGGAAGAGGTCCATCGTTCGGGCCGCTCCTCGGAGGTCGTCGGATCGTGGCAGTGTGGCACGTATGTGCGGACGGTATGCAGCGAGTCGGCGCCCCGAGGACCTCGTCGGCCTCTTCGGGGTGGAGAAGTGGGAGCCGGAGGAGACCCTGGCCCCGGACTGGAACGTGGCCCCGACCAAAGACGTCTGGGCGGTACTGGAGCGCCCTGTGAAGGACGCCGGATCGCCGCGGCCGGTTCGCCAGCTGCGGCGCCTGCGCTGGGGGCTCGTCCCGTCCTGGTCGAAGACCTCCGAGGGTGCGGCCCGGATGATCAACGCCCGGGCCGAGACCCTGCACGAGAAGCCCTCCTTCAAACGGGCCTTCGCCTCCCGGCGCTGCATCCTGCCCGCCGACGGTTACTACGAGTGGGTGACGGGCGCCGACGAGCGGGACCTGGAGGTGGAGGGGAAGCGGAAGCGGCCGAGGAAGCAGCCGTACTTCGTGACCCCGGCGGACGGCTCGGTCTTCGCGATGGCCGGGATCTACGAGTTCTGGCGCGACCCGGCCGCCCCCGAGGGCAGTCCCTCCGTCTGGTGGGTGACCTGCTCGGTGATCACCACCGAGGCCGAGACCGGCCCGCTCGGCGTCGCCCCGGCCGAGGGCCCGCGCTCGCTCGCCGACATCCACCCCCGGATGCCGCTGATGCTCACCCAGGACCGCTGGGACGCCTGGCTCGACCCGGCGCGCACCGGCGAGGACGAACTGCGCGGTCTGCTCGCCCCGCCCCCCGGCGGCCTGATGCGGGCCTATCCGGTGGCGACCGCCGTCAGCAACGTCCGGAACAACGGACCCGAACTTCTGACGGAACTGGAGGGGCCCGAGGTGGGCACCCTCTTCTGAGACGCGCCCCCGGCCGGGCCCCGGCGTCCGGCCGGGGGCGGCAGGATGGGGATGTGACTCCGTACGAGACCGAGACCGTCCCCACCGATGCCGGCGAGGCCCGCGTCACCTGGCGGCCCGCCGCCGAACCCCGGGCCGTCCTCGCCCTCGGCCACGGCGCCGGAGGCGGCGTCGAGGCCCGCGACCTCCAGGCCCTGGCCGGTGCGCTGCCCGCGCGGGGCGTGACCGTCGCCCTGGTCGAACAGCCCTGGCGGGTGGCCGGCAAGAAGGTCGCCCCCGCCCCCAGAACCCTCGACACCGCCTGGCGCGGACTGTGGCCCGCCCTCGCCCGGCCCGGCCTCCCGGTCGTCGCCGGCGGGCGCAGCGCGGGTGCCCGCGTCGCCTGCCGCACCGGCCGTGACCTGGGCGCACACGCCGTCCTGGCGCTCGGCTTCCCGCTCCACCCGCCCGGCAGGCCGGAGCGGTCCCGCGCGGAGGAACTGCTCGGCACCGGCCTGCCCACCCTCGTCGTCCAAGGCGGCAACGACCCCTTCGGGCGGCCCGGCGAGTTCCCCGCGGGCCCGTACGGGCTGGTGGAGATCGCGCACGGCGACCACGGCTTCGCCGTCCCCAAGCGCGCCCCCCTCGGCCAGGAGGAGGCCCTCGCGCTCCTCGTCGAAGGGGTCGCCGACTGGCTCGCCGGAACGCTCCCCGCGACGGGAATGCGCGGCGCCTGACCGCTGTTGTCCAAGGCGTCGGTGTGAGAGTGAGAAAGAGGGAGTCCGTCGCATGGGTTCGACCATCTGCCCGGAGCGGACGCAGGCCGCTGACCTCGACTGGACAGTGCTGCCCGCGCCCAAGGTCGCCCCTGTTCGGGGGGCGGGCGGAGGGGTTCCTCGTCTATCCTCCGAAACGAGCGGGTCCGCGTTCGGGCTCGCCGCCACGCTGGAGGAGGTGGGTCCGGTCACTGGGACCGACACAGGGACCGACGAAGGCCCCGAGGAGACGACCGAGGAGCGCAACGCGCGCTTCGAGCGGGACGCCCTCGGCTACCTCGACCAGATGTACTCGGCCGCCCTGCGCATGACGCGCAACCCGGCGGACGCGGAGGACCTGGTGCAGGAGACCTACGCCAAGGCGTACGGCTCGTTCCACCAGTTCCGTGAGGGCACGAACCTCAAGGCGTGGCTCTACCGCATCCTCACGAACACCTTCATCAACTCGTACCGCAAGAAGCAGCGCGAGCCCCAGCGGAGCGCTGCCGAGGAGATCGAGGACTGGCAGCTCGCCCGCGCCGAGTCGCACATGTCGACCGGTCTGCGCTCCGCCGAGTCCCAGGCGCTCGACCACCTCCCGGACTCCGACGTGAAGGAAGCGCTCCAGGCGATCCCCGAGGAGTTCCGCATCGCCGTCTATCTGGCCGATGTCGAGGGCTTTGCGTACAAGGAGATCGCGGACATCATGGGTACGCCCATCGGTACGGTGATGTCCCGGCTGCACCGGGGCCGCCGCCAGCTGCGCGGCATGCTCGAGGACTACGCCCGCGACCGCGGGCTGGTTCCCGCGGGCGCCGGAGAGTCGTCGAACGATCTGAAAGGCTCGGGCTCATGAGCTGCGGAGAGCCGCACGAGACGGATTGCTCAGAGGTCCTGGATCATCTCTACGAGTTCCTCGACCATGAGATGCCCGACAGCGACTGCACCAAGTTCGAGGTGCACTTCGAGGAGTGCTCCCCGTGCCTGGAGAAGTACGGCCTGGAGCAGGCGGTGAAGAAGCTCGTCAAGCGCTGCTGCGGCAGTGACGAGGTCCCCACCGACCTGCGCGCCAAGGTCATGGGGCGGATCGAGCTCATCCGCTCGGGTCACGCGGTGCCCGAGCAGGACCTCACCGCCCCCGGGGCCCCCGCCCCCCAGGAGTAGCACCTCGGGCGCCGCGCGCCCGGGCCGGACGAGCCGCCGCGATCCGTTCGCGGCGGCTTTTCACGTCCGCACGCATACATCAGCTTGTATCACCCGATGGTGCGAATCGGCGGCGGACGCCCGCCGCCGGCCGCCCCACTCGCTAGCGTGGCCGGGTGACGCTCGTGAGGGACGTTCCGCGCGCGGCCCGCCTGTCCGTCGGCTGCGCCCTGCTCGCCGCCGCGGCGTGCGCCCTGCCCGCCGTGCGCCCCGGCGCGCACACCCCCTGGGGGACGGTCGCGCTCCTCGCCGCCCTGTACGCGCTCTGCGAGGTACCCGGCCGCTGCCCGCGCCTGGGCCGCGCGGGGGACGGAAGCCTGCGCCTGGGCACCGGCTCGTTCTTCCCCGTCCTGCTCGCGGCCGCCCTGCTCCTGGACCCCGCGGCCGCCGCCCTCACCGCCCTGCCCGGCAGCCTCCTCGCCCGCGTCGACGAACCGCCCGCCGCCCTGCGCCGCCTCTGGCGGGCCGCGGCCACCGCGCTCGCCGTCTGGGCCGCCGCCCGCGCCGCCGCGCTCCTCGGCGGGCCCGCCGCCCTGGGCCACGGGGCGCACGCCCCCGACCTGCCGTACGCCCTCCTGCCCGCCGGCGCCGCCGCCCTCGCCTTCTGCCTCACCCTCACCGCCCTCGAAGGCGGCATCCGCGCCGCCGCCGACGGGCTGCCGCCCGGCACCGCCTGGCGCGGCCTCCTCGGCCGCTCCCTCGCCCCGCACACCGTCCACGGCCTCGCCGGACTGATGACGGCCGTGCTCTGGCGCAGCACGTACGGGCCCGTGGCGGCCCTCTTCGTCCTGCTGCCCATCGGCATCTCCTGCTGGGTCTTCGCCCAGTACCACCGCGAGCGCGCCGCCCACCAGGCCACCATCCGCGCCCTCGTCCAGGCCGTCGACATCAAGGACCGCTACACGCGCGGCCACAGCGAACGCGTCGGCCACGCCTCCGTCCTGATCGCCCGTGAGCTCGGCATGCCCGAGGACCGGCTCGACGTCGTACGGTTCGCGGGCATCCTCCACGACGTCGGCAAGCTCGGCGTGCCCACCCGGGTGCTCCGCAAGGACGGCCCCCTCACCCCGGAGGAGCGCCGGATCATCGAACTGCACCCCGAGTACGGGCACGAGATGGTGCGGGGCATCGGCTTCCTCGGGGAGGCGCGGTCCGCGATCCTCCACCACCACGAGCGCATGGACGGCACCGGCTACCCCTACGGGCTGCGGGGCGAGGAGATCCCCGAGTACGCCCGGATGGTCGCCGTCGCCGACGCCTTCGACGCCATGACCTCCACCCGCTGCTACAGCCGCGCCCGGCCCGTGCCGGCCGCCGTGGCGGAGCTGGAACG
>NZ_JAPSIW010000481.1 GCF_031178505.1 Streptomyces sp.
TGCGCGCCTCCCGCCGTCAGCTGATGGCCGAGCTCACCCAGGACTGGGCGCCGGAGGAGCGTGAGACGTTCTGCGCGCTCCTCACGCGCTTCAACGGCGCCCTGTCCGCCCGGATGGCCCCCGCCCCGCAGCCCCAGACGAACGCCGACGCGGAGATCCCGCCGGCCTCCTGAGCCACCGCCGAGCACGGCCGGGCGGCCGTACGGCCACTGTGCCCCCGGCCCCCGACGGCGGGCCGCTCCTGCTCCTCGTACGTGACCGGCCGGGCCACCCGCCGCCGGGGGCTCGGACGGAGAAGGCGGGATCGCCCCTGTGCCCGACGCCGGACGAGCCGCGGATGGCTGCCGTGCGGCCGCGGCGGCCCGCACGGTCCGGGCGCCGGCCCCCGGACCGCGGGTGACACCGCCGCCGGCAACGACTGCGCCGTCGTCGACGCCGGGGTGCGGGCCGGTCAGCCCAGGGCCTGCTGGAGGTCCTCCAGCAGGTCGTCGGCGTTCTCGATGCCCACCGACAGGCGCACCAGGTCGGCCGGGACCTCCAGGGCGGAACCGGCCGCCGAGGCGTGCGTCATCCGTCCCGGGTGCTCGATCAGCGACTCGACGCCGCCCAGGGACTCGCCCAGCGTGAACACCTTCGCCCGGTTGCAGACCTCGACGGCCGCCTCCTCGCCGCCCTCCACCCGGAAGGAGACCATCCCGCCGAACGCCCGCATCTGCTTGGCGGCCACCTCGTGCCCGGGGTGGTCCGGCAGCCCCGGGTACAGGACGCTCGTCACGCGCGGGTGCCGGGTGAGCAGGTCGGCGACCTTGCCGGCGTTCTCGCTGTGCCGGTCCATGCGCACCGCGAGCGTCTTGGTGCCGCGCAGCACCAGCCAGGCGTCGAAGGGCCCGGCGACCGCGCCCATCGCGTTCTGGTGGAACGCCAGCTCCTCGCCCAGCGCCGGGTCGCCGACGACCAGCGCGCCGCCGACGACGTCGGAGTGGCCGCCCATGTACTTGGTGAGGGAGTGCACGACGACGTCCGCGCCGAGGGCCAGCGGCTGCTGGAGGTAGGGCGTGGCGAAGGTGTTGTCGACGACGAGCCTGGCGCCGGCGTCCCGGGCCACCTGGGCGACGGCGGCGATGTCGGTGATGCCGAGCAGCGGGTTGGAGGGCGTCTCCACCCAGACGGCCTTGGTCCTCGGGGTGAGCGCGGCCTGTACGGCGGCGGGGTCGGAACTGTCGGCCACCGACCACTCCACGCCCCAGCGGGTGGCGACCTTGGCGAAGAGCCGGAAGGTGCCGCCGTAGGCGTCGGCGGGGATGACCACGTGGTCGCCGGGGCGCAGCAGCGTGCGCAGCAGGCAGTCCTCGGCGGCCAGTCCGGAGGCGAAGGCGAGGCCGCGGCAGCCACCCTCCAGAGCGGCGAGGTTCTCCTCCAGCGCGGTCCGGGTCGGGTTGGCGCTGCGGCTGTACTCGTAGCCGCCGCGCAGGCCGCCGACGCCGTCCTGCTTGTAGGTGGAGACCTGGTAGATCGGGGGGACGACCGCGCCCGTGAGGGGGTCGGCGGTGTTGCCCGCGTGGATCGCGAGGGTCTCGAAGTGCTGACTGAAGTGCCTGTCGCTCATGGGCCCGAGGGTAGTGTGCCGCGCGCGTCCGCGAGCGCCCGCCGGGAGGGCGGCCGACGGGGTTTTCCACAGGACCGGCGGCAGGTTGGCCAATTGTCGGCGTGGTCTGGTTCGCTTGTAGGCATGGAGATTCTCTGGGTCCTGCTGGCACTGGTCATGTTCGGCTTCGTGCTGCTCCCCGTCTTCCGGCGCCGGCGCGGCATGATCGAGCAGGTCCCGGCCGGTCATCCGGACGCCGCGGACCCCTCGCACTACGGCTTCGTCCTGGAGGAGGAGCTGGACGTCCGGATGCCCGGCCCGGACCAGGACCTGATCGACGTCCTCGACGTGGTGCAGGGCACCCAGGACTACCGCGCGGCGCAGCAGCTCCTCGCCGGTACGGAGGCGGAGGGCGAGCGGCGCTGGCAGCGCGTGCAGGCCTTCGCGGGCGCGGCGGCGCTGGAGGTGCGGCAGCGGCCGGGCGGGGTCGGGCAGACGCCGGGCGGCCAGTGGCTGCGGGTGTGGCGGGCGGAGAAGCCCAAGGACGCGGGGGGTGCCGCGGTGCACGCCGAGTTCCTGGTGCAGCAGGCGTGGCGGACGTCGACGCCGGGCACGGACGAGTTCCGGATCATCATGGAGGAGGCGAGGGCGGCGTGCGGCGAGGCGGCGCTGCTGGCCCCCGGCGATCCGGTCCCGTACATCATCGAGCTGTCGGTGGCCCGCGGCCTGGGCTACGAGCGGGCGGCGTTCGAGCAGCTCTGGCTGAAGATCCTGGACCGCGCTCCGGCGCACATGGGCGCGCACCTGGCCGCGCTGCACTACTGGTGCGAGAAGTGGCACGGCTCCCGGGAGCTCGCCTACTCCTTCGCGGAAGCCGCGGCGGCCCGCGCGCCGCAGGGCTCGCTGCTCGCCGCGCTGCCGCTGTTCGCGGTGTTCGAGCACCTCCCCGAGGTCAACCTGGTCAGCGGTTTCCACCGGAGCGAGGTCGTCACCAAGGCGGTCCACGGCGCGCTGCACGCGGTGCACGGCGCCCGCCCCGACGACCCGATGTCGGCGCACGTCCGCCATCTGCTGCTGTACTTCCTGGTCCGCGGCGAGCGCTGGGCCGAGGCCATGAACCAGCTCGTCCACATAGACGGCCACGTCGGCGCCCTCCCCTGGACCCTCTCCCCCGACCCGGCGGCGGAGTTCGCGGTCCACCGGGCCCTGGCGGTGGCGGGCTACGAGGCCAACGGGGGGAGCCCGGCGACGCTGCCGCACTGACGGGCGCCCCCTCGCGGCGGAGGGCCGACGCTCATTCTCTTGGGCAACCGCTGATCCCCAGTTCAGTTCCCCGCCACAGTCGCCGCGCTGCGCCGGGCCGTCAGCCCGATCGCGCCTGCGGCGCCACCGGCCCGGGAACTCGGCCAGAGGGCGGACCGGTCTCGGAAAAGCTCCGGCTTGGTGTCCTCCAACCGTTCGCTGCACGCAGCGCATTCGGTCTTCGACCTCCCGGCCCGGTGAGCACGGACTTCACTGAGAGCGCTACCCGGACCGCACTAACTGCTCATGAGGCGGGTGGTATCCCGGCTTGCATGGTGGCCGATGCGGTCCGCCTGATCGGCCACTTCTTCGGCCCCGTACTCACATCGAAGTCGGCGACAGTACGGCTGGTTCTCCTTCTCGGTGACACGGCGTGAACCGTCCATCGCATCGTGCCGCGGTTCGCTGCAACCACACGCCGAACCGCATAGCCGCTCGCCCGCGTCGCATGCGTCGGGGGCTCCGCACAGGCCGCGCTCCTATCGCACACCCAACGACACGTAGTCGTACCGACCATAGTAGGAGTCTGCCGTATACGCGTTGGTCAATCGAGGGCCGCGCCACATCATGATTTTCTCGTAGGTGATAGGCAGGTATACCGCGTTTTCGGAGACCTTGCGATTGATCTGCCCATAGATGCCCCCCGCCTTGACCGGATCTTGTTCGGCAATTGCGTCGTCTAACAGTGCATTGATCTCAGGGTCATTGAGTTCACTGTAGTTATTGTTACCTGCCTCCAGAATGAACCGCCCGTCAACCAGAGGGCGCAAGAAACCCTGACCGGTCGGGAAATCTGCAGCGAACCCCATGAGGATGACGCCGTACCCTCTGTCCTTCACCGCCTTGGGTGACTTGAACACCCCGAAGGTTGCGGCACCGTCGACTTGGTCAATTTTTGTGTTGATGTTGACTTTCTTCAGTGCCTTCTGCAAGGCCAGAGCCGTGTCAACCTCGACCGGTACGTTCTTGCGCACGGCTATGGTCGTGGAAAAACCGTTTGGCCTGCCGCACGCCTTGAGTTCCTTCTTGGCCGCTTCTAGATTCGCCTTGCCGTTGTTTGCGAGCACACCATAAGGATCGTAGGTCCGGTCGGAGCCCGCGATGGAGAGAGGGAGCATATTGGGAGCTATATCACCACCGACGATCGGCCCGCCTCGGGCCGTTTGCAACTCCCTGTGGTCGGCCGCGAAAATGACGGCCCTGCGGCAGTGGATGTTGTTCATCGGCTTGACCGATCTCGGGAAGGCCGCATACCTGACGTATCCAGTACTGGGATTGTCCAGGTTCGCCTTGAGGTCAGCGCTCCCCAGCGCCTTAGCGATGGCAGCCCGACTGAGCCCCGTACCGTTCAAGTCGAGATCGAATTCACCACTCAACAGACGTTCATCCATCTCATTCGCATCGGCGACGAAGGTGACCTCAATACGGTCGGGGAGCGCCGGACGGATCGGGTCGGACTCCTGGTTCCACTGTTCGTTGCGGACCAGAACCAGCTTGCGGTTCGGGTCATATGAAGCGAACTTGTAGGGACCCGACGAAAAAGGTCTCAGTTCGTACAGGCTGCCAGTGTCACGCTCGCTTTTGGCGGGGGACGCCACCGGAAGAGCCAGCATCTGCTCGAAGTCGCCGTTCGGCTCGGACAGGTGGAAGACAATCGTCTGACTGTCAGGAGTCTTGATGGTCCGCAGACCCAATTTCCGCGGATCCTCGTCCTTGTACGGCCCCTTATAGGTCTGATCTGGGTCGAGGACCTTCTTGAGGTAGGCAGGGCCGCCGGAAATGACATCGTCCGCCCAGGTCCGCTCGATGCCGTACTTGATGTCCTGTGAAGTGACGGGCGAACCGTCCTCCCACGTGACGCCGTCCCGTAGTTCGTAGGTGTACGTCGTTCCGCCGTCCGAGACCTTGGCCAAGCCGGTGGCGAGGTCGGGCACCAGAGCGGTGCTCGCACGTCCGGCGCGTGGGGCATAGGTGACCAACTGCCGGGTGTAGTACCGGGCGAAATCCCACACGGACCCGTAGTAGGTGCGCTGGGGATCCCACGAGTCGGCCTCCTGGGTGGAGACGAAGCGCAATGTGCCGCCCTGGGTCGACGACGCGTTGGCGACGCCTTCGGTGGCGGCGTTGTATCCGGCGCCGGATCCGGTCGCCCCCCGCGATGACTCGTGCAGCCAGTTCAGCCCGACCGGGATCCCCACGGCCAGCAGACCGATGGCCGCGATCGCAGACGTGAGGATGCGCGTGACACCGCGTTTGCGCCGACGCTTGAGCCGTACGCCGGCCGCACCCTGATCTGTGGAGTCCCTCGGATCCGGGGTGGCGCGGCGAGTGTGCACCACGGTGAGCAACTCGTCCGGGGTGGGCCGACGGGCCGGGTCCTTGTCGAGACACCTCTCTATGATGATCCGCAGAGAGTCGGGCAGGGCACTCAGGTCGGGGTCGTGATGAACAATCTGATAGGCGGTCACATAGGGGTGGTCCGCATCGAATGGTCCGTGCCCGGAGGCCGCGAAGACCAGGAGCGAGCCGAGCGCGAAGACATCGATGGCCGGGCTGACTTCCGGCGGTACGCGCCACTGCTCAGGGGCCATGAACGGCGGCGTTCCGACGAGTTGACCAGTTTTGGTGTGCACTTCGCCGACACTGCGGTCGACGGCCTTGG
>NZ_JAPSIW010000482.1 GCF_031178505.1 Streptomyces sp.
GGCGGCCGGTCCCCGGGCGCGGCCGGGTACCACGAGGGTGACGGGGCGGAGCGCCTCGGGTACGGGCAGGTCCGGCGGGTTCCCGCCGTCCCCGGGGCGGTCGTGCACGAGGACCAGGCGCGCGGGCCCGGGGCCCGGGGCGGCGGCGAGGGCCTCCAGGCAGCGGCGCAGGCTCGGTCGGCCGAGGGTGGGGACGACGACGGCGTAACGCGGGTGTTCCGCGGGGCCGTTCACCGCGGGCCGCTCTCGTCGGGGCCCTCGGAGGGGCCGTTGCCGCCGGCCCATCCGCTGCCGGTGGACCAGCCGTTGGCGCCGGTCCCGTCGGCGCCACCGGCGCGGAAGAAGTCGGCGCGGCGGACGGCGAAGGGGCCGATGGCGAGGAGGTCGACGGGGGTCGAGCCGAAGCATTCGAGGGCGTCGCGGGGGTCGTCGACCATGGGCCGGCCCGCGGTGTTGAGGCTGGTGTTGACGACGACGGGCAGGCCGGTGCGCCGCTCGAACTCCTCCAGCATGCGGGCGACGAGCGGCTCCTGCCGCCGGTCCACGGTCTGGATCCGGGCCGTGCCGTCGACGTGCACGACGGCCGGGATGCGGTCCCGCCACTCGGGAGCGACGTCGTGCACGAACAGCATGTACGGGCTGGGCAGCGGCCCGTCGAAGATCTCCGCCGAGCGCTCGGTCAGCACCATCGGGGCCACGGGCCGGAACTGCTCGCGTCCCTTGATGTCGTTGAGCCGCTCCAGGTTCCCGGCGTGTCCCGGGTGGGCGAGGAGCGAACGGTGGCCGAGGGCCCGCGGACCGAACTCGGACCGGCCCTGGAACCAGGCGACGACGGCGTTGTCGGCGAGTGCCTCGGCGACGGTGACGGCGATGTCGGGAGGCCGTTCGAAGGGGACGGCCGCGGTCTTCAGCCAGCTGGCCAGTTCCGCGTCGCTCCAGTCCCGGCCGAGGTCGGCGCCGGGCATCGGCGAGGGGCTCGTACCGGACTGCGCCGAGTGGAGCAGGGCGGCGCCCAGGGCCGTACCGGCGTCTCCGGCGGCGGGCTGGACCCAGACGCGTCCGAAGGGTCCCTCACGGGCGATGCGCGCGTTGGCCACGCAGTTGAGGGCGACGCCGCCGGCGAGGGTGAGGACGTCGTCGTGGGTGCGGCCGTGGAGCCAGCGCACCAGGTCGAGGAGGGTCTCCTCCAGGACCGCCTGGGTGCTGGCGGCGACGTCGGCGTGCTGCTGGGTCCACGGCTCGTCGGGGGCGCGGCGCGGGCACAGTTCGGACCAGGGCACGCCGTGGGCGACGAAGCCGCCGTCACCGGTGGGGTGGACGTACCGGCGCAGTTCGCCGAGCATGCGCGGGGTGCCGTGGGAGGCGAGTGCCATGACCTTGAACTCGTCGGAGGAGCGCAGGAACCCGAGGTGGTCGGTGAGTTCCTCGTAGACGAGGCCGAGCGACTCGGGGAGGTTCTGGGCGCGGAGGGGTTCGAGGTGGTCCCCGACACGGCGGGCGGCGAGGTGGGAGGCGCGTTCGCCGCGGCCGTCGAGGACGAGGACGGAGGAGGTCTCGGCGCCCTCGGCGGCGAAGGCGCTGGACGCGGCGTGGGCCATGTGGTGACCGACGAAGCGGACGGCGTCGGGGTCCAGGCCGGGCAGGGCGGTGGCGAGGAAGCCGGGGGCGCTGCGCGCGTACGCCTGGCGGAGGTTGTCCCAGGGGTCGTTCAGCCCCATGGTCTCGGCGGGGAGGGCCAGTTCGGGGTCGTACGCGTACACGACGGCGTCCAGGTCGGCGGGGCGCAGCCCGGCCCGGCTGAGGCACCAGCGGGCGGCCTGTTCGGGGAGCTCCCAGGCGGAGAAGGGCACGGGGCGTTTGCCGTGTTTGCGCCGGGAGAAGCGTTCCTCCTCCGCCGCCGCCACGGTGACGCCGTCGATCACCAGGGCGGCGGCGGGGTCGTGGAAGAGGGCGTTGATGCCGAGAACTCGCATGGGAGGCCTTTCCGGTGGGGGGCGGGGTACGGCCGGTGCGGGGCGAAGGGGCCGCCGGCCTGTCGGGGATCGGGCCGGCGGGGGGACGGGGCGCGGAGGTGCGGTGGTCAGTCGGCGGGGCGGCCGCGGAACCAGTCGATCGTCCGGCGCAGCCCCTCCTCGGCGGGGACGAGGGGCTCCCACAGGAGCTTGTCGCGGGCGAGGGTGATGTCGGGGCAGCGGACTCCGGGGTCGTCCACGGGCCGCTCCACGAAGCGGAGGGTGGAGCGGGAACCGGTCAGTTCCACGATCCAGCGGGCCAGGTCGAGCATGGAGATCTCGCTGGGGTTGCCGATGTTGACCGGTCCCGGCATGCCGTGGGCGGCGGCCGCCAGGATGCCGCGGACGGTGTCGTCCACGTAGCAGAGGGAGCGGGTCTGGCGTCCGTCGCCGGCCACGGTGAGCGGTTCGCCCGCGAGGGCCTGCCGGACGAAGGTGGGGACGGCACGGCCGTCGTACCCCCGCATGCGCGGGCCGTACGTGTTGAACAGCCGGACGATCAGGGTGTCGGTGCCCCGGGCGGAGGCGTCGGCGGTCGTGAGCGCCTCGCCGAAACGTTTCGCCTCGTCGTAGACGCTCCGCGGTCCCACCGGGTTCACATGGCCCCAGTAGCGCTCGTTCTGCGGGTGCTCCTCGGGATCGCCGTACACCTCCGAGGTCGAGGCGAGCACGAACCGCGCGCCGGCGGCGTGCGCCAGGGCGAGCGCGTTCCTCGTCCCGAGGCTGCCCACCTCCAGGGTGTGCAGCGGCAGGCGCAGGTAGTCGACCGGCGAGGCGGGCGAGGCGAAGTGCAGGACCAGGTCGGGCTCCCGGTCCACGGCGTGCGTGAACGGCCGGCGGACGTCCGCCTCGACGAGGCGGAACCGGGGGTCGCCGCGCAGATGCGCCACGTTGTCCGGCGTGCCGGTACTGAAGTCGTCCACACAGGTGACCGCCGTTCCCTCGGCGAGCAGCGCGGTGCAGAGGTGCGAACCGACGAAGCCCGAACCGCCGGTGACGACGGCGTGCTCCCAACGGGGTGCGCGGGGTATCGCCATGGTGATCTCCTCAGACGGACGTGAGGGGAGATGAGCCGCGGCTCCTGGTGGCCGGTGCCGCCGTGCCCTGACCGGTCACGGGCCGGCGGGACTTGTCACGCGTGGCCCCATCCTGCCCCGGGGGGAGGAGAGCCGCTCCCCGAGGCTCACCCGGCGCGCTGCGCCGTTCGGGTGAGCGCCGGGGTGACGGTACGGCTCGCTCTCCTGCCTGCATGAACATCCGGAACACATGCTTCCGGTTCATCGCCCCGGCCGCTACCCACGGGGCGCAGCGCTACTCCCCGCGTTCGAAGGATTCTCCCGCGAAGCGCTTCCCTGCGGCGTCGGTGAAAGGCGTTGCGGAAGGCCGCATGACGCTCCGGCGCGTCGGAGGCCGGCGCTCCCGCCGCTCGGAGCCGGGGTTCGCGCGCCGCTCCCGGCCGGGGTTCTCCGTTCGCTCCGCCGGAAGAGGTCGGAGGGGGCTCGCGCGCATGAAGCACCGCGAAACCGGTCATTCGCCCGGGCATGAGAAGGAGCCGAACCGGGCCCCTGCGCCCCGTGGACCGTCCGGTGGTCGTCGTCACCGGCGCCTCCAGCGGTGTCGGCCGGGCCGTCGCCCTGGCCTTCGCGCGCCGCGGCGGGCAGGTCGTCCTCGCCGCGCGCAGCGCGCACGTCCTCGACGAGGTGGCGCGGGAGTGCGCCGGCGCGCACCGTGCCGCCCAGGCCCTCGCCGTCCCGGCCGACGTCACCGACGAGGCGGCGGTCGACGCCCTCGCGCAGGCGGCGTTCGCCTGGGGCGGGCGGATCGACGTCTGGGTCAACGCGGCGGGCGTCGGCATCCTCGGCTCCGTCGACCGGACACCCCCGCGGGAGGTGCGCCGGCTCCTGGACGTCAACGTGATGGGCGTCGTCCACGGGGCCCGCGCCGCTCTGACGGTGATGTGCCGCCAGGACAGCGGGGTCCTCATCGACGTCTCCTCGCTCCTCGGCGGAGTGGTCGGCGCCCCCTACATGTCCGCGTACGCCATGTCGAAGGCCGCCCTCGTGACCTTCGACGACATCCTGCGCCAGGAGCTGGCCCTGGCCGGGGCGCGCGGCGTGGCCGTGTGCAGCGTGCTTCCGGCCGGCGTCGACACCCCCTTCTTCCGCCACGCGGCCAACCACACGGGCCGGGAGGTGCGTGCCGTGCCTCCGCCGGCCACCCCGGAACGCGTGGCCCGGGCCGTGGTGCGCGCGGCCCGCCGTCCGCGCCGCCGGGTCGTGGTGGGCCCCTCCGCCCGGCTGCTGACGTGGGGGCACGCGCTCACGCCGGGCCTCGTGCGCGCCGTCGTCGTCCGGGTCACCGAGCACCGCTGTCTCGCGCCGCGGGGTACGGCTCCCTCCACGACGGGCATCCTCTCCGCCCCCTCCGCGTCCACGGCCGCCCTCCGCGGCGGCTGGTCGGCGGGGCGCAGGACGGCGCTGCGCCGGGCGGCGGTGCTCGCCGCCGCGGGCGCGGCCGCGGCGCTCGGCGCCCGCTCCACCGGACGCGCCCCCTTCGCGGGCCGGCGCGCGCCGCGTGCGGGACTCCGGTCCTGATGCCACCGCGCTCCCCCTGGAGCCGTACGCCCCGCACCGGCCTCGCGCGTCCCACCCGGACCCCGGACCGACTCCCTCCCCCCGACTCCGACCGCCGCCCCGCTCCGACGCCACGTCGGAGCGGGCCCGAGCCCGCACCGAGGAGAACCCCATGGCCATCCGCCACCAGCTCATCCGCAGGCCCCCGGCCGACGTGTGGGCCGTCCTCCGCGACGCCGACCTGTACTGCCGCTGGGTGATCGGCACCCATGACTCCTGGGAACAGGAGGGCTCCTGGCCCGAGGAGGGAGCCTCGCTGGGGTTCACGCTGAAGTTGGGCCCGGCGACGTACCGCAGCAGGACCATCTCCCGCATCCACCGTCCGGGTGAACGGCTGGAACTGGAATCCCTCGCCGGCCGTGCGGGCACCGCCCGCATCGCCATCGAGGTGCTGCCGTGGGGCGGGGACTCCCTCGTCACCGTGGACGAGCACCCCCTGCGCGGGCCGACCGCGCGCTGGCACAACACGGCCCTGGACGCGCTCATCCAGCTCCGTCACCGGGGCATGCTCGCCCGGCTCGCCGAGGTCGTCGAGTCCCGGGCCGGTGCTCCGGCCGGGGAGGACGTGTCCCATGGCCACTCCTGACGCGGTGGTCGTCGGCGCCGGCCCCAACGGCCTGGTGGCGGCGAACGTCCTCGCGGACGCCGGCTGGGACGTGCTCGTGCTCGAGGCGCAGGACGAGCCCGGCGGCGCGGTCCGCAGCGACCGGGGACTGCGTCCGGAGTACGTGCACGACCTGTTCAGCGCCTTCTACCCGCTGGCCGCCGCCTCCCCCGTCATGCGGGCGCTGCACCTGGAGAGGAGCGGTCTGCGCTGGAGCCACGCACCGGCCGTCCTCGCGCACCCGCTCCGGGACGGGCGCTGCGCCGTGCTGTCCCGCGACCCGGAGGAGACGG
>NZ_JAPSIW010000483.1 GCF_031178505.1 Streptomyces sp.
CTGAACCTGCTGCCGGTTCCGGGGCTCGACGGCTACGGGGTGCTGGAGCCCTGGCTGTCGTACAAGGTGCGGCGGCAGGTCGAGCCGTACGCGCCGTACGGCTTCTTCGTGGTGATCGCCCTGCTGTTCGTCCCGGCGGTCAACGCGGCCTTCTTCGACGCGATCGACGCGCTGATGCGGGGCCTCGGGGTGCCGGAGCTGACCCGGTACTGCGGCTCGCAGCTGTTCCGCTTCTGGACGGACGCCCCGGAGTTCTGCGAGGTCTGACCCCGTGGGCCCCGGCGCTACGCCCCGGCCTTCGCGCGGCGGATGTAGTACCAGGCCATGTTGGAGGAGAGGCCCGCGAGGAGCACCCACACGATGCCGAGGAAGCTGCCCTGGACGAAGGAGACCACGGCCGCTGCGACGGCCAGGGCGCAGACGACGAGGGCGTAGAGAGCGAGGCGGGGCATGGGGGTCGGCTCCTGTCGGGTACCGGTGCGTACGGCTGGTGGTGCCCGTCCAGTGTCCCCCATGCCCCGAAGCGTCCGGACTCGGCCTCCGTCCGGGGGCGGTCCCGGCTCAGACGTCGGTGATCCGCAGGCCCGCGTGCGCCTTGTAGCGGCGGTTGACGGAGATCAGGTTGGCGACCAGGGACTCCACCTGGTGGGCGTTGCGCAGGCGGCCGGCGAAGACGCCGCGCATGCCGGGGACGCGCCCGGCGAGGGCCTGGACGATCTCCACGTCGGCGCGCTCCTCGCCGAGGACCATCACGTCGGTGTCGATCTCCTCGACGGTGCTGTCCTGGAGGAGGACGGCGGAGAGGTGGTGGAAGGCCGCGGTCACCCGGGAGTCCGGGAGCAGGGCCGCGGCCTGCTCGGCGGCGGAGCCCTCCTCGGGCTTGAGGGCGTAGGCGCCCTTCTTGTCGAAGCCGAGCGGGTTGACGCAGTCGACGACGAGCTTGCCGGTGAGTTCCCCGCGGAGGGACTCCAGGGTCCTGGCGTGCCCGTCCCAGGGCACGGCGACGATGACGACGTCGCTGCGGCGGGCGCACTCGGCGTTGTCGGCGCCCTCGACGCCGAGGCCGATCCCGGCCGCCACCTCCCGGGCGCGCTCCGCGGCGCGGGAGCCGAGGACGACCTTCTGGCCGGCCTTGGCGAACCGGTAGGCGAGGCCGCGGCCCTGTTCGCCGGTGCCGCCGAGGACGCCGACGACGAGGCCGGAGACGTCGGGAAGGTCCCAGGGGTCCTTGGGGGCCTTCCGGGGCTCGGTGGCCGCCGGGGGGGCCACGGGGGCGGCGGTCAGGGGTGCCGGGGAGGCCGAGGGGTCCAGGGGTTCCGTCGTGGAAGTCATGGCCCCGACATTACCGACCGGTCGGGTGGGCCGGGCCTTGCCCGTACGGGTGGATCCACCGGCAACGGGCCACGCGCGGGCGCCGCCTGGTGCAGGATGCGGCCCCATGGATGCCGTTCGGGTCGCGTTGCTGCGGGAGGTGCTCGCCGGGACGGAGTGGCCGCGGGCCGCCCGCCGGTTCGCCGGCGCCCTGCGTGCCTCGGTCGTACCGCACCGGGGCGGGCTGCTGCTGGTGGGCACGGAGGAGTACGAGCCCTGGCACCTGGCCGCGCACCTGGTGGACGAGTCGGCCTGGTCGGGGCTGCCGGAGCTGGCCCCGACGCTGGTGCGGCACCGGGTGCGGCCGGGCGATCCGGCGCATCTGGCGGTCGGTCTCGGCCGGCTCGCGGCGGCCGGGCGGGGGTCGACGGTGCTCCTGGTGGCGCCGGATCGGCCGGACGGCGGGCTGCTCCAGCGCGTGCACGACGCCCGCCGGGCGGGGGCGACGGTGCTGGCCCTGGACGGCGGGGACGCGGAGGTGCGGGGGCTCGCGCACGAGGAGCTCACCGTCGCGGAGGGCGCGGAGGTGGACCTGGACACCGTGCAGCACCTGGTGAGCGCGGCGGCAGGGGAGAACAGCCTGCCGTCGCCGCGCGGCCGTCGCCGGTTCGCCGACCGGCTGGCCCGGCTCGCGGACCGGCTGACGGCCCCTCCCCCGCCCCGCTGGTGAGCCGGCCCCGGGCAGCGGGGCGTACCGGGTAATTCGGTTGCCGGGCGGCGCGGGGCGGACGGAGCATGTCCCCTCGTGTTCTCCAAGCTCTCCGCCGTGCTGCCCGACCTGGCGCCGTGGCGCGCCTCGCGCGACTTCCGGCTGCTGTGGGTCCAGGGGCTCGTCACCTACTTCAGCAGCGCCACGGCGATGATCGCGCTGCCGCTGCAGATCAAGGAGCTGACGGGCTCGCCGCTCGCGGTCGGCGCGATGGGCGCGGTCGAGCTGGTGCCGCTGGTGGTGTTCGGCCTGTACGGCGGGGCGCTCGCCGACGCGGTCGACCGGCGGAAGGTGATCCTCGGGACAGAGGCGGGGCTCGGTCTGCTGGCCCTGCTGCTGTTCCTGAACGCCCTCCTGCCGGAGCCGATGCTGTGGCCGCTGTACGTGGTGGCGGCCGGGGTCTCGGCGCTGGCCGGGCTCCAGCGGCCCGCCCTGGACTCGCTGCTCGCCCGGATCGTGCCGCACGAGCACCAGACGGCGGCGGCGGCGCTGAACTCGCTGCGGTGGCAGTTGGGCGCCGTCGCGGGGCCGGCGATCGCGGGTCTGGTGGTGGCGTACGCGGGTCACGCCCCCGCCTACGCCCTGACGGCGGCCGGTTTCGCGCTCTCGGTGCTGCTCTGCCGCCGGCTGTCGCCCGCGCCGCCCGCGCACGACGCCGACAAGCCCTCGCTGCGGGGCATCGCCGAGGGGGCACGCTACGCCTGGTCGCGGCCGGTGCTGCTCGGGACGTACGCGGTGGACCTGGCCGCGATGTTCTTCGCCTTCCCGAACACGATCTTCCCGTTCCTCGCGGACGAGCTGGACGCGGACTGGGCGCTGGGCCTGATGTACGCGGCGGGCTCGGTGGGCTCGCTGGTCCTGGGTCTGACCAGCGGCTGGACGTCGCGGGTACGGCGCCACGGCCTGCTGGTGGTCTTCGGCGCGGCGGCCTGGGGCGCGGCGATCGCGGCGGCCGGCTGGTTCGGGAACATCTGGCTGGTGCTGCTCTGCCTGGCGTGCGCGGGCGCCGGCGACATGCTGAGCGGTCTGGGCCGCTCGACCATCTGGAACCAGACCGTCCCGGAGGAGCTGCGCGGCCGGCTGGCGGGCATCGAGGTGCTCTCCTACAGCGTGGGCCCGCAGCTGGGCCAGGTCCGGGCGGGCGCGATGGCCGGCTGGACCGGCACCCGGCCGGCGGTCTGGTCGGGCGGCCTGGCCTGTGTGGCCTCCGTGGGCCTGCTCTGCCTGGCGCTGCCGAAGCTCCTCACGTACGACTCCGAGACGGACGAGGACTCGCTCGCCCGCAGGGCCGCCCAGCGGGAGGCCGCCGCGCGGACGGGCGCGGTGCCTCCGGGCCGGGACACGGCCGGGTCGGGGACCACCGAAGCCGGCTGAGCCCTCGCGTCCCTCACCGGCCGGCCGGGTCGCCGAGGACGTACTCCATGTCCTTCCGCCGGGAGACGCACCCGGCCCGGGCGGCGCGCGTCGTGGCCGGGGCCTCCTCCTCGCCGGCGCCGGCGAGGAGGAGGCCCCGGGCCGTCCTGAAGGCGGCCCTAGTCCGGGTTCTCGTCCTTCGCGGCGGTGTCGTGCCAGCGGGGGTCCGTCTCCCACTCCAGGTTCCGCTCGCGGGCGGTCTCCAGGGCGTGGGTGGCCTCCTCCCGGCTCGGATACGGGCCGAAACGGTTCTTCGCCGGGCACTCGGGGCCTTCCTCGACCTTCTTGTGCTCCAGGCAGTAGAACCATTCGCCCGGCTTTCCGGCGGTGCGCTTCTTGAACAGGGCCATCGTCGGGGGCTCCTTCCTCCGAGACCATGCTGCCCCACCCGTGGTCGTTAGACTCGCTGGCATGTCTGGCCAGTCGCTTCTCGTACCGGGGGAGCTCTCCCCCCACCGCTCCGTCCCCGGCTCCATCCGCCGCCCCGAGTACGTGGGGAAGCCCGCCCCGGCCCCGTACACGGGGCCCGAGGTGCAGGATTCCGACACCATCGAGCGGATGCGGATCGCCGGCCGCATCGCCGCGCAGGCGATGGAGGAGGCCGCCAAGCACATCGCCCCGGGCGTCACCACCGACGAGCTCGACCGGGTCGCGCACGAGTTCATGTGCGACCACGGCGCCTACCCGTCGACGCTGGGCTACCGCGGCTTCCCGAAGTCGCTGTGCGCGTCGGTCAACGAGGTCATCTGCCACGGCATCCCGGACTCCACGGTGCTGCGGGACGGCGACATCGTGAACCTGGACGTCACCGCCTACATCCACGGCGTGCACGGCGACAACAACGCCACCTACCTCTGCGGCGACGTGGACGAGGAGTCGCGGCTGCTGGTGGAGCGGACCCGGGAGTCCCTGAACCGCGCCATCAAGGCCGTCAAGCCGGGCCGCCAGATCAACATCATCGGCCGGGTCATCGAGTCGTACGCCAAGCGCTTCGGCTACGGCGTCGTGCGGGACTTCACCGGGCACGGCATCAACTCGTCCTTCCACTCCGGCCTGATCGTGCCGCACTACGACTCCCCGCACCACACCACGGTCATCAAGCCGGGCATGACCTTCACGATCGAGCCGATGCTGACCCTCGGCACCCACGAGTACGACATGTGGGAGGACGGCTGGACCGTGGTGACCAAGGACCGGAAGCGGACGGCGCAGTTCGAGCACACCCTCGTGGTGACCGAGAACGGGGCCGAAATTCTCACGTTGCCCTGAGCCCGCGAGCGGGTAGCGTCTTACCGACAGGACGTCGGGAACCATTGACTTAGGTATGCCCTAAGTAGGCAGGATCGTCATCGGTTCCCGTCCCATCGGTCCCGGAGGCCCGCCTTGGACACGCCTTTCTCCACGCTCATCCGCACGGCGTCGCACGAGCAGCACACGGAGGCGGAGACGTCGTCCTTCATGACCGACCTCATGGGCGGGCGCCTGGGCGTGGACGCCTACGCGCGCTACACGGAGCAGCTCTGGTTCGTCTACCGCGCCCTGGAGGAGGGCGCGGAGGCGCTGCGCGAGGACCCGGTCGCCGGGCCGTTCGTGCGGCCGGAGCTGTTCCGTACGGCCGCCCTGGAGCGGGACCTCACCCATCTGCGGGGCCCCGGCTGGCGCTCCCGCGCCTCCGCGCTGCCGGCCACCGCCGCGTACGCCGAGCGGGTCGCCGCGTGCGCACGCGACTGGCCGGGTGGTTATGTGGCCCACCACTACACGCGTTACCTCGGCGACCTGTCGGGCGGTCAGATCATCCGCGACAAGGCCGAGCGGACCTGGGGCTTCGCCCGCAAGGGCGACGGCGTGCGGTTCTACGTCTTCGAGGAGATCGGCAACCCGGCCGCGTTCAAGCGGGCCTACCGGGAGCTGCTCGACGGGGTGGACGCCGACGACCTGGAGAAGCAGCGGATCGTGGACGAGTGCCGGCGCGCCTTCGCCTTCAACACGGCCGTCTTCCGCGAGCTGGGGGCCGAGTTCCCGCTCAGCGCGTGAAGCGGCGGGG
>NZ_JAPSIW010000484.1 GCF_031178505.1 Streptomyces sp.
CGGCCGGATGTCGCGCACGGCGGCGGACCGGGGGCTCTAAGCGGCTTCCCCCAGCTCGGTGACCTCCGGGGTGACGTCGGCCGCGAGGGCGGGCACGCCCTGGTCGAGGAGGTCGCGCCGCGGGCAGCTGCCGCGGCCGAGGATGGCCTGGATGCGGCGCACGCACGAACCGCAGTCCGTGCCGGCCTTGCAGGCCGAGGCGATCTGGCGAGGTGTACAGGCGCCCGCGTCCGCGTGCTCCTTGACCTGCTTCTCCGTGACACCGAAGCACGAGCAGACGTACACGCGATTCACCTCCCGCCGAGATCGATTAGGTTTACCTAACCTTACCCGGCGGCCGCAGGGGCCAAAAGCCCCACCGACGACGATGGGGCGCGGATCACAAGGATCCGCGCCCCATCGTCGTAGGAAGCTCCCTACTGATCGCGGTACATCTCCGCCACCAGGAAGGCCAGGTCCAGCGACTGGCTGCGGTTGAGCCGCGGGTCGCAGGCCGTCTCGTAGCGCTGGTGCAGGTCGTCGACGAAGATCTCGTCGCCGCCGCCCACGCACTCGGTGACGTCGTCACCGGTCAGCTCGACGTGGATGCCGCCGGGGTGGGTGCCGAGGGCCTTGTGGACCTCGAAGAAGCCCTTGACCTCGTCCAGCACGTCGTCGAAGCGGCGCGTCTTGTGCCCGGACGCGGCCTCGAAGGTGTTGCCGTGCATCGGGTCGGTCACCCAGGCGACGGTCGCGCCGGAGGCCGTGACCTTCTCGACCAGCTCGGGCAGCTTGTCGCGGACCTTGTCGGCGCCCATGCGGACGATGAAGGTCAGCCGGCCCGGCTCGCGCTCGGGGTCGAGGCGGTCGATGTAGGTGAGCGCGTCGTCCACCGAGGTGGAGGGGCCCAGCTTGATGCCGATCGGGTTCGCGATCCGCGAGGCGAACTCGATGTGGGCGTGGTCCAGCTGGCGGGTGCGCTCACCGATCCAGACCATGTGGCCGGACGTGTCGTACAGCTTGCCCGTGCGCGAGTCGGTACGGGTCAGGGCGCCCTCGTAGTCGAGGAGCAGCGCCTCGTGGGAGGCGTAGAACTCCACCGCGCGGAACTCGGCCGGGTCGGTGCCGCAGGCCTTCATGAAGTTCAGCGCGTTGTCGATCTCGCGGGCCAGCTGCTCGTAGCGCTGCCCGGAGGGCGAGGACTTCACGAAGTCCTGGTTCCAGGCGTGCACCTGGCGCAGGTCGGCGTAGCCACCGGTGGTGAAGGCGCGCACCAGGTTGAGCGTGGAGGCGGAGGCGTGGTACATCCGCTTCAGCCGCTCGGGGTCCGGGATACGGGCGGCCTCGGTGAAGTCGAAGCCGTTGACGGAGTCGCCGCGGTAGGTCGGGAGGGTGACTCCGTCGCGGGTCTCGGTCGGCTTCGAACGGGGCTTGGAGTACTGCCCCGCGATGCGGCCGACCTTGACCACGGGCACGGAGGCCGCGTAGGTGAGGACGGCGCTCATCTGGAGCAGCGTCTTGAGCTTGGCCCGGATGTGGTCGGCGGACACGGCGTCGAAGGCCTCGGCGCAGTCGCCGCCCTGGAGCAGGAACGCCTCGCCACGGGCGACGGCTCCCATCCGGGCGCGCAGCTGGTCGCACTCGCCTGCGAAGACGAGCGGAGGATACGACTCGAGGTCCGCGATCACATCGCGCAGAGCCTCGGCATCGGGGTACTCGGGCTGCTGCGCCGCGGGCAGGTCTCGCCAGGTCGCCTTGGCGACGGCGTGGGAATCGGCGTTCACGGTCACATGCACCACACTACGGGGTTCTTCGTCCGGTCCTGTCCGGTGCCCAGTGACTGAGACGCGCGCCCGATATGTCGTGCGGCGATCTTCACGCCATCGAGTGGTGTTACCCTCGGGCCCGTTTACCGCAAACATTCTTCAACAACATAGCCGAGACCACAGGGGTGGGTGTGACCCAGAGGCACCGCAGGGATCGTAAGAAGAAGCGACTCTTGTACGGAGCGGCGGCGGCCGTCGTCGCCACGGCCACCATCGGCACCATCGCGGTCGCCTCCCCGGGGTTGATCGGCGCGGCCGGCAGCCCGGCGGCGGGCCGCGACGCCTCGCTGCAGGAGCAGTTCGCGGCGGCGGCGGAGGAGTTCGACGTACCGCAGAGCGTGCTGATGGCGGTGTCGTACCGCCAGACGCGGTGGGAGTCGCACGACGGGCAGCCCAGCGTCACGGGCGACTACAACGTCATGGGCCTGACGAAGGTCGACCCGGAGGACCTCGAGGATCACGACGATCACATCGAGCACCTCGTGAACGGCACCGGGGACCCGTCGGTCGACAAGAAGATCGACAAGAAGAAGCTGCTCGCCCCCGTACCTGACCAGGAGGTCGACACCGACGACCCCCGGCTGCACACCCTGGACAAGGCCGCCGAGCTGATCGACAGCTCCACCGAGTCCGTGCAGAACGACACCGAGGCCTCGATCCGGGCCGGCGCGGCGCTGCTCGCGGAGTACCAGAAGCAGGCCGGCGCCGAGCTGTCGGAGGAGCCGGGCGACTGGTACCCGGCCGTGGCCCGCTACAGCCAGTCCGAGGACCGCAAGGGCGCCGACCAGTTCGCGAAGCGCGTCTTCGAGTCGATCAGGACGGGTGAGGCCGAGGTCACGACGGACGGCGAGCGAGTCGTCCTGCCGGCCGACCCGACGGTGGAGCCGGTCAAGCCGGCCAACGTCCCGCTGGCCGTCACGACGGCGGCGACGGCGTCCGTGACGCCGGAGTGCCCGACCGGACTGGCCTGCGTCTACGACCCGGCCGCCTACGTGCAGGACAAGGGCAACTACAACATCGCGAGCCGGGTTCCGTACGGCACCGGTGGTTTCGACATCCGCCAGATCGTCATCCACGACGTCGAGGGCACGCACGACGGTGCCGTGAGCGTCTTCAAGGACCCGAACAAGTGGGCCAGCGCCCACTACATCGTCCGAGCCGACGGCCGGGTCACCCAGATGGTGGAGACCAAGAACGAGGCGTTCCACGCCGGCAACAAGACCCTCAACATGCACTCGATCGGCATCGAGCACGAGGGTTACGCCATCAAGGGCGGTAGCAACTGGTACAAGGAGACGCAGTACGACACCACCGCGGAGATGGTGAAGTACCTGGCGGCCAAGTACAACGTTCCGCTGACGCGTGAGCACGTCATCGGCCACGACGAGATTCCGGGTGTGCTCGACTACTACGCTCCCGGCGTCCACTGGGACCCGGGCCCGTTCTGGGACTGGAACCGGTTCATGGCCAAGATCGGCGCTCCGACCGGCGCCGGTGGCGCGGGCGGTCCGCTGACGGCCGGCCAGACGGTTCGCGTGGTTCCGCCGTTCACCTCGGAGAACCAGCCGTCGCTGACGTACACCGAGAAAGTCGACGGCGTCGTGACGCGGAGGACCGCCCCGGCTCAGCCGGCGAACTTCGGGTACCTCTACACGGAGCCGAGCACCAGCTCCCCCACGATCAAGGACCCGTACATCTCCGGCGCCGTGTGGAACAGCGGTGACAACTGGGGCAACAAGGTCGTCGCCGGCAGCCAGTACGTCGTCGCCGGCACCTCCGGCGACTGGACGGCCATCTGGTACGGCTCCCAGAAGGCGTGGTTCCACAACCCCGGCGGCCGGTACACCTCCCTGGTCGACACCGCGAAAACCGTGGTGAAGCCGGCCGGCACGACGCCGGTCAAGGTGTACGGACGCGCCTACCCCGAGCCGGCGGCGTACACCGGTACCGGTGTGAACGTGCAGGACGGTACGTACGGCAAGAACTCCGACCCGCTGACGAAGTACACCATCCCGGCGGGCCAGGCCTACGTCGCGGCGGGCGCCGAGGTGTACGGCGACTACTACTCCAGCGCATACGACAAGGACGGCACCCGCGTCCAGGGGACGACGAAGTTCATCCCCATCCACTACAACCACCGCATGGCGTGGGTGCGGTCGGCGGACGTCCAGGTGGTCCCCGCCGCCGCCCCCGTCCCCGCCACCAACCGCTACAACCTCGTCGCCCGTGACTCCTCCGGCACCCTCTGGCAGTACCAGGGCACCGGGAGCGCCACGGCTCCCTTCCTGGCGCGCTACAAGGTGGGCACCGGGTGGGGGATCTACAACCTGGTGACGCCGCTGACCGCGCTGCGGGCCGACGGGACCGGGGATCTGATCGCCCGCGAGCCCAACGGGGCGCTCTGGTACTACTCGGGCAGCGGCAACCCGTCCGCGCCGTTCAAGGCGCGGGTGAAGGCCGGCACGGGCTGGGGTGTGTTCAACCAGATCGTGGGCGTGCGGGACCAGACCGGGGACGGCAAGCCGGACGTGATCGGGCGCGAGAGCTCCGGTGTCCTGTGGCTGTACCCGGGGACGGGCAACCCGAGCGCCCCGCTCGGGCCGCGCGTCAAGATCGGTACGGGCTGGCAGATCTACAACACGATCGTCAGCACCGGTGACCTCACGGGTGACGGCAAGCCGGACGTGATGGCCCGCGAGGCCTCCGGCGCGCTGTGGCTCTACAACGGCACCGGCGTCGGCACCAAGCCCTTCGGGCCGCGCGTCAAGATCGGCTCGGGCTGGCAGATATACAACTCCGTCCTGGGTCCGAGCGACCTGAACAAGGACGGCCGTCCGGACGTCGTCGCCCGGGACGCCTCCGGCGCGCTGTGGCTGTACACCAGCAACGGCAACCCGACGGCGCCGTTCCCGCCGCGCGTGCAGGTCGGCAGCGGCTGGCAGATCTACAACATGATCTTCTGACCGACGCCTCCGGCTGGACCACGGGGTCCGGGGCGCCCCCCCCCCCGGGGCGGGCCGCCCCCCCCCCCCCGGCCCGCACCGTCCACGGTGCGGACCGGACCCCGTCGCCGTGCCCCCGTGGGCTACAGTGCTCGCATGTTCGCGCACTCGACCCGTGACTGGTGGTGGACCGCTCATCCGGCGGCCCACTGACTGCGCGTACACCGAGACTCGCGAAGGCCGCCCGAGGGGCGGCCTTTCTCGTACCCGGGGGCCGTTCCTCTCCGCATCCGCACTCCTCGCGGAACCCCACGGAAGGAACGACGACACCCATGGACCTCTCCCGTCTCCTGGACGACTCCTGCCCGCCCTTCGCCCTGCTGCGCCGGCGCACGCCCGGCCGGGACCACGACACCGTCGAGGTGCTGATCGGCCCGGTGCACGAGGCGGGGAAGCTCGCCGAGCTGCCCGTGGGTCCTCGGCCTGCGCTGGCGCTCGTGCCGTTCCGGCAGATCCGCGAGCGCGGCTTCGACGTGCGGGACGACGGCACCCCGCTCTCGGTGCTCGTCGCCGACGAGGCGTACGAGCTGCCGCTCGCGGAGGTGCTCGACCGGCTGCCCGCGCACCCGGTGGGCGTCGTGGACGGCGGGTTCGACGTCTCCGACGAGGAGTACGCGCAGACGGTGCGGCGGGTGATCGACGAGGAGATCGGCGCCGGCGAGGGCGCGAACTTCGTGATCCGGCGGACCTTCACCGGGGAG
>NZ_JAPSIW010000485.1 GCF_031178505.1 Streptomyces sp.
TCGCCCGTCTCCGGCACTTCGGCCCGCTGGTGTTCGTCCCCGCCCGGGACCCCGGCCCCCGCCGCGGCCCCCCGCCCGGCCGGCCGGCCGTGCGGGGCGCCGCCGTTCATTTCTCGCTCTCGCACAGCGGGGACCTCGTGCTGCTCGGGCTCGCCGCCCGGCCGCTGGGTGTGGACGTCGAGGCGCGCCCGGCGGTGTCGGTGGCCGACACGGTGGCGGGAAGCCTGCACCCGGCGGAGGGCGGCGAGTTGGCGGCCCTGCCGCCCGAGGAGCGGCCGGCGGCCTTCGCCCGCTGCTGGGCGCGCAAGGAGGCGTATCTGAAGGGGACGGGCGCGGGCCTCGCGGGCGGGGTGGCGCGGACGTACGTGGGGACGGGACCGGCGCCGGCCTCCGTACCGGGCTGGTCCCTGGCCGACGTCCCCGTCCCGCCCGGTTTCGCGGCCGCCGTAGCCGTCTCCGTACCGCCGCCCCTCCCCCGGCCCGAATGACGGCCCGGTGGCGGGTCAGGGACGTGGGGGCGTCCGGTCGCCGTCCGTCTTCGCCCTGAGGGCGATGTTCAACTTCAGTACGTTGACGCGGGGTTCGCCGAGGAAGCCGAGGACCCGGCCCTCGGTGTGACCGGCGACGAGGGCCTCGACCTCCTCCGTCGGCAGGTGGTTGCGCTCGGCGACACGGTGGACCTGGAGGCGCGCGTACTCCGGGGAGATGTGGGGGTCGAGGCCCGAGCCCGAGGAGGTGACGGCGTCCGGGGGCACGTCGGAGGGCCGTACCGGGTGGGTGGGCGTGGAGTTGTCCCGTACCACCGCGGCCCTGGCCTCCGTCACCCACCGGATCAGTTCGGCGTTGTCGCCCGAACGGTTGGTGGCGCCCGAGACCAGCAGACTGTGGCGGGTGTTGACGGTGTTGGTGCCGAGGCCCCGGGAGGGGCGCGGCTGGAACCACCTCAGGTCCGGGGCGGCCGTCTTCCGTCCCGGCGCCGGGGGCAGGTCGTAGCGCTGTCCGACGAGGGCGGAGCCGACGGTCCGGCCGCTGCCGTCGGTGATCTCGGAGCCGTTGGCCCGGGAGGGGAAGACGGCCTGGGCGAGGCCGGTGACGGCGAGGGGGTGGAGCACGCCGCACAGGACGGTCAGGGCGAGGAGCGCGCGGAGTCCGGCGCCGGGCAGCCGTCCGGCGCTTCCTGCGGAGTTCTTCATGGCGGTCAGCCGATTCCGGGGAGGAGGGAGAGGAGCAGGTCGATGAGTTTGATGCCGATGAAGGGGGCGACCAGGCCGCCGAGGCCGTAGAGGCCGAGATTGCGGCGGAGCAGGGCGTCGGCGCCGGCGGCCCGGTGGCGCACGCCCCGCAGGGCGAGAGGCACGAGGGCCAGGATGATCAGGGCGTTGAAGATGACGGCGGAGAGGATCGCGGACTCGGGCGAGGCCAGGCGCATGACGTTGAGCCGGTCCAGCGACGGGTACGCCGCCGCGAACAGGGCGGGGATGACGGCGAAGTACTTCGCGACGTCGTTGGCGAGGGAGAAGGTGGTCAGGGCCCCGCGGGTGATGAGGAGCTGTTTGCCGATCTCGACGATCTCGATGAGTTTGGTCGGGTCGGAGTCGAGGTCGACCATGTTGCCGGCCTCCTTGGCGGCCGACGTGCCCGTGTTCATGGCGACGCCGACGTCGGCCTGGGCGAGCGCGGGGGCGTCGTTCGTCCCGTCGCCGGTCATCGCGACGAGCTTGCCGCCTGCCTGCTCGCGCCTGATGAGCGCGAGTTTGTCCTCGGGGGTGGCTTCGGCGAGGTAGTCGTCGACACCCGCCTCCTCGGCGATGGCCCTGGCGGTGAGCGGGTTGTCGCCGGTGATCATGACGGTTCTGATGCCCATGCGGCGCAGTTCCCCGAACCGGGCCCGCATGCCTTCCTTCACGACGTCCTTGAGGTGGATCACACCCAGGACACGGGCCCGGCCGGCGTCCTCGACCGCGACGAGGAGCGGGGTGCCGCCGGCCGCGGCGATGCGGTCCGTGAGCTCCCGGGCGTCACCGGGGACGGTGCCGCCGTGCTCCTCCACCCAGGCGAGGACGGAACCGGCGGCGCCCTTGCGGATCCGGCGCCCGCCGGCGTCCACGCCTGACATGCGGGTCCGGGCGGAGAACGCGATCCAGGTCGCGTGCGGGAGTTCGTCCGGGTGGCGCTCGCCCACCCGGTACGTCCCGTGGGCGAGGGCCACGATCGAGCGGCCTTCGGGTGTCTCGTCCGCGAGCGAGGACAGCTGGGCGGCCTCGGCGACCTCCGCCTCCGTCACCCCGCGCACGGGCAGGAAGGCGGCGGCCCGCCGGTTGCCGAGCGTGATGGTTCCCGTCTTGTCCAGGAGGAGGGTGGAGACGTCCCCGGCCGCCTCGACGGCCCGGCCGGACCTGGCCAGGACGTTGCGCCGGACGAGCCGGTCCATGCCGGCGATGCCGATCGCGGAGAGCAGGGCGCCGATCGTCGTCGGGATGAGGCAGACGAGGAGGGCGGTCAGCACGACGAGGGACGTCCGCCCGTCGGCGCCCGCGTACATCGCGAAGGGCTTCAGGGTGACGACGGCGAGCAGGAAGACGAGGGTGAGCGAGGCCAGCAGGATGGTGAGGGCGATCTCGTTCGGGGTCTTCTGCCGGTCGGCGCCCTCGACCAGGCGGATCATGCGGTCGATGAAGGTCTCCCCGGGCCTGGCGGTGATCGTGACGACGATACGGTCGGACAGCACCCTCGTTCCGCCGGTGACCGCCGAGCGGTCACCGCCCGACTCGCGGATGACGGGCGCCGACTCCCCGGTGACGGCGGACTCGTCGACGGAGGCGACGCCCTCCACGACGTCACCGTCACCGGGTATGACGTCCCCGGCCTCGCAGACCACGCGGTCACCGACGCGCAGGTCGGTGCCGGGCACCTTCTCCTCCGTTCCCACCGGTGTCAGCCGGCGGGCGACCGTGCCCGTCCTGGCCCTGCGGAGGGTGTCGGCCTGGGCCTTGCCCCGCCCTTCGGCCACGGCCTCCGCGAGGTTGGCGAAGAGGGTGGTCAGCCACAGCCAGACGGTGATCGCCCAGCCGAAGGGGTCGCCCGGCTCGCGGAGCGCGAGGACGGTGGTGAAGACCGAGCCGACGAGCACCACGAACATCACGGGCGTCCTGACCATGACCCGGGGGTCGAGCTTGCGCACCGCGTCCGGCAGCGCGGCGAGCAGACGGCGGGTGCCGGAGCCCCGGCCGGGGGTGGCGGGGGCCGCGTCGGCAGCCGGCCCGGGCACCGGCGGGGAGACGGGCGTGGGGGTGGGTGTGGTGGTGCTCATGCTGCGAGCCCTTCGGCGAGCGGGCCCAGGGCGAGGGCCGGGAAGTAGGTGAGACCGGCGACGATCGCGACGGTGCCGGCGAGGAGACCGGAGAACAACGGCTTCTCGGTGCGCAGGGTGCCCGCGGTCGCGGGCACGGGCACCTGCCGGGCCAGTGAGCCGGCGAGGGCGAGCACGAACACCATGGGCAGGAAGCGGCCGAGCAGCATGGCGATCCCGAGGGTGGTGTTGAACCAGGGGGTGTCCGCGTGCAGACCGGCGAAGGCGGAGCCGTTGTTGTGGGCGGCGGAGGTGTAGGCGTAGAGGATCTCCGAGAATCCGTGGGCCCCGGTGTTCGTCGTGGCCCCCGCCGGGCCGTCGAGGGAGACCGAGGCCGCGGTCAGGCCGAGCACCAGCGCGGGCGTGACGAGGAGGTAGCAGGCGGCATGGGTGATCTCGCGGCTGCCGATCTTCCTGCCCAGGTACTCGGGCGTGCGGCCGACCATCAGTCCGGCGAGGAAGACGGCGACGACCGCCATGATCAGCATGCCGTAGAGGCCGGAGCCCACCCCGCCGGGGGCGATCTCGCCGAGTTGCATGCCCAGCATCGCGATCCCGCCGCCGAAGCCGGTGAAGGAGGAGTGGAAGGAGTTGACGGCGCCGGTCGACGTGAGGGTGGTGGCCACCGCGAAGAGCGAGGAGCCGGCGATGCCGAACCGGGTCTCCTTGCCTTCCATGGCCCCGCCCGCGAGCTCGAAGGCGGGACCCCGGCCCGCGAACTCGGTGGTCAGCATCAGGGCGGTGAGGACCAGCCAGATGACGCCCGTCGTGGCGAGGATCGCGTACCCCTGCCGTACCGAGCCGACCATCCGGCCGAAGGTCCGGGTCAGCGCGACGGGGACGAGGAGGATCAGGAAGATCTGGAAGAGGTTGGAGACCGGGTTCGGATTCTCGAAGGGGTGGGCGGAGTTGGCGTTGAAGTAGCCGCCGCCGTTGGTGCCCAGATTCTTGATCACCTCCTGCGAGGCGACCGCGCCGCCGTTCCACTGCTGGGTGCCGCCGAGGAAGCGGCCGACCTCGTGGACGCCGGAGAAGTTCTGGATCGTGCCGCAGGCGACCAGGACGAGCGCGCCGGCCACGGACAGCGGCAGCAGGACGCGGGTCACGCCCCGGACCAGATCGGTCCAGAAGTTGCCCAGCTCACCCGTACGCGAGCGGGCGAAGCCTCGGACGAACGCGACCGCGACCGCCATGCCCACCGCGGCCGACACGAAGTTCTGCACCGCGAGGCCGCCGGTCTGCACGAGGTGGCCCATGGCCTGCTCTCCCGCGTACGACTGCCAGTTGGTGTTGGAGACGAAGGACGCGGCCGTGTTGAAGGCCTGGTCCGGGTCGATCGACACGAAGCCGAGGGAGCCGGGCAGCGAGCCCTGGAGCCGCTGGAGCAGGTACAGGAACAGCACGCCGGCCGCCGAGAAGGCGAGCACGCCGCGCAGGTAGGCGGGCCAGCGCATCTCCGAATCGGGGTCGGCGCCGATCGCCCGGTAGATCCACCGCTCGGCGCGCAGGTGTCGGGAGGAGGTGTAGACGCGGGCCATGTGGTCGCCCAGGGGCCGGTATGCCAGACCGAGGGCCACGACCAGCGCGAGGAGCTGGAGGATTCCAGCCAGAACGGGACTCATGTACGGCCTCAGAACCTCTCCGGCTTGAGGAGGGCGAGGACGAGATATCCCACGAGGGCGGCGGCCACGAGCAGACCGACGACGTTTTCTGCGGTCACTGCCCGGCCACCCCCTTGGCGGTCAGGGCCACCAGCGCGAAGACCGCGAGGGTGATGAGGACGAAGGCCACGTCGGCCATCGTGAGCTCCCGGAGGTCGAAGACGGTACGAGCGGTCCGCCCCGGCCCGCGGGGAAGCGGGGCGCCGGGGGGACCCGTACGAGGAAAACCCCCGTCCGGCCCGTCCGCGGGCTCCGTTGACGCTCCTCTGACGCGCGCCCCGGCCGTCTTGACGGCTCCTGTACGGGCGGGGCGGGGCGCGCCCGGGACGACGGCACGGCTGCCAGGCGCGCGGATACACGTCCGGGACGGTGGCACGGCTACCAGGGGCACGGGTACGCGTCCGGAACGGCATCCCGGCTTCCGGGGCGCGCGGATCCACGTCCGGGACGACGGCACGGCTACCAGGG
>NZ_JAPSIW010000486.1 GCF_031178505.1 Streptomyces sp.
CCCACGGCACGACGGCCACCGGCCTCATGCAGGCCGCCGACACGACGCTGTACTGGGCCAAGGCGGACGGCAAGGCCCGCTGGACCCTCTTCGACCCGGAACGCAACGCCCACCGCATGACCCGGCAATCGCTCTCCTCCACGCTGCGCCCCGCCGTGGAGCGCGGGGAGTTCACGCTGGAGTACCAGCCGCTGGTCGGGCTGACCGACGGCGCGGTGCGCGGGGTGGAGGCGCTGGTGCGCTGGAACCACCCGCAGTTCGGGGTCCTCGCGCCGAATCGGTTCATCGGGATCGCGGAGGAGGACGGCTCGATCGTGGAGCTGGGCCGGTGGGTGCTGCGCACCGCCTGCCGGCAGGCCCGTCAGTGGCAGAAGGACCATCCGCGTGAGCGCCCGATCTTCGTCAGCGTGAACGTGGCGGTCCGTCAGGTGTGGGACTCCGACCTGGTGGCGGACGTGGCCGGCATCCTCGCGGACACCGGGCTCGCCCCGCACCTGCTCCAGCTGGAGCTGACCGAGTCGGCCGTCATGGGCTCGGCGGGCCGGCCGCTCCAGGCGCTCCAGGCGCTGAGCGACATGGGGGTGCGGATCGCCATCGACGACTTCGGCACCGGCTACTCGAACCTGGCCTATCTGAGCCGTCTGCCCGTCTCGGTCCTGAAGCTGGACGGCTCCTTCGTGCGCGGCTTCCAGGACGAGGAGCACGCGAACCCGGCGGACCAGCTGATCGTGGAGGCCCTGGTGCAGCTGGCGCACCGGCTCGGGCTGACCGTCACCGCCGAGTGCGTGGAGACCTCGGGGCAGGCCAGCCGGCTGCGGCGGATCGGCTGCGACACGGGGCAGGGCTGGCTGTACTCGCGGGCGGTGGCCCCCGACCGGATCGCGGAGCTGATCGGCGGGCCCGAGCCCCTGCGGGTCTGACCCGGCGGAGGAGGACCGGCGCAGGCTACGGTCCGGCGCGAACACGGGCACGTACGGGCCGGTGAGGGCCCCGGGCATGGAACTGCCCCCGGCCGGAGGGACATTCCGGGCGGGGGCAGTGATCAGGCGGGGCCGTTCGGGCCCCGGGGGGGCCGGCCGGGGCGGGGCGCCCCGGCCGGCCGAGGTGGCGCGTCGATCAGGCCGGGCCGGGGGTGGCGCGTCGGATCAGGCCGGGCCGGGGGTGGCGCGTCGGATCAGGCCGGATCAGGGGGTCAGCAGGCGCCCTGGTCCTTCCAGACGCCCCACTCGCCGGTCGTGCCCGGCTCCTCGTTCTGGGTCCACCACTGGGCCTTCCAGGTGCGGCCCTTGTGGGAGACGAGGCTGCCCGCGGTGTAGACGGTCCCGGCCGTGTACGCCGGGGCGGTGCAGCTGCCGGACGGCGGCGGGGTGGTGGGCGGCGTCGTCGGCGGGGTCGTGGTGGGCGGGGTGGTCGGAGGCGTCGTCGGCGGGGTGGTGGGCGGCGTGGTGGTGGCGCCCAGCGCGTCGTTGATCTGCGTCAGCAGGGTCGCCCTGTCGTCCAGGCCGAGCAGCGAGTACATCATCGCGCCGGCCAGGCCGCGCTGCTTGCCGTACTCGACCCGGGCCTGGACCGACTTCTGGTTCAGGCCGGTGAAGAACTCGCCGTCCTTGTAGAAGTAGGAGGACTTGGAGCGGTCGTCCCAGAAGGTGGTCGCCGGGTTGTCGACGATGCCGCCGAGCTCCTTGTAGTGGGCGATGCCGGGCTGCTGGCTGAGCGGGCGGGCGGCCGAGCCCCCGGTGGCGGGCTGGGCGAGGCCGTTGGTGGTGCCGGCCGGGACGCCCTTCCAGCCGCGGTAGTAGAACTCGTAGCCGAGGGTCAGCTTGTTCGCGGGGAAGCCGCCCGCGATGCCGTAGGCCGGGCTGCCGTCGATCCAGGCGTCGATGGCCGCGTCGATGCCGTACTTCTCGGTGCCGGGGGCGATGACGTCGGTCGGGTCGTCCGGCGAGGCGTACAGCGGGGACTGGTGGTACGTCGGCCCGTCGCCGTCCCAGGCGCCGTGCATGTCGTACGTCATGATGTTCGCGTAGTCGAGGTACGCGCCGATCTTGTCCGTCTCGATGTGCTTGATCTTGTCCTGGCCGGCCGGGAGAGCGGCGGTCAGCAGGTACTTCTTGCCGCCGTTGGCGGCGCCGTGCGCGTCGAGCTGCTTGCGGAACTCGGCGAGCAGGAGGGTGAAGTTCTGCTTGTCCTCGGGGCCGTAGTGGTTGCCGAGGTGACCGTCGGGCGAGCCGGGGTACTCCCAGTCGATGTCGATGCCGTCGAAGATCCCGGCGGCGGTGCCGGGGCCGCCGAAGCCGCCCTCGACGGGCAGGTTGCCCTTGATGTACTGGTCGATGCAGGACGAGACCAGCTTCTTGCGGCTCGCGTCGGTCTTCGCCGCGTCGTGGAAGTACTTGGAGTAGGTCCAGCCGCCGAGCGAGATGTTGATCTTCAGGTGGGGGTACTTCGCCTTCAGTTCCTTGAACTGGTTGAAGACGCCCACGATCGGCTGGTCCCACTTGTCGGCGACGCCGTCGACGCTGTCCGCCGCGGAGAAGGACTTCTGGTAGTCCGCGTACGAGTCGCCCGCGCCGTCCCCCGCGTTGGGGTTGTTGTCGTCACCCGCGGCCTTGTTGGCCATGAAACAGGTGAGGTTGGTGGGGTGGATGTTGCCGAACGAGTAGTTGATGACGTCCAGCTTGCCCGCGATGCCCCGGGTGTCCAGGTGCTTGGGGTAGAACGCGTTGCCGTACACGCTCCACTGGTCGTAGTACGCGATGCGGACGTTCCCCGTGGAGGCGGCGGTCGTGGTGTCGGCCGCCTGGGCGGAGCCGAGGCCGGCGGTGGCGGCGAGCGCGCCGGCGGCGAGGGCCGAGCTGAGCAGCGCGGCGATCAAGGGCTTGCGGGGGTGCACGTGCGGCCTCCGGGGGGGTACTGGGGTACTGGGCTGTGCCGTACTGGAGTGGGAGAAGTGTTAACCGGCGTATGAACGGCGCGTCAATGGTCTGAACCAGATTGAGGACTAGACCAATTGACGGAGGAAAGCCCTTGTCAGACGCGCGCAGCACAGAAAAGAACCGCCCGCCACCATCGGTGACGAGCGGTTTAAGGTTCACTTAGGTTCGGCTCCGCCGCGGCTCCGGAAGGAACCAGCGGCCCGAAGAAAATGGCCGGCGGACGGCGGGGTTCACGACAGCGGGGGGCGCTCCGGCAGCCGCGGCAGCCCGTACGCGTCGGCGATCAGCTCGTAGCTGCGCAGCCGGGCCTCGCCGCCGTGCACGTTGGCCGTCAGCATCAGCTCGTCCGCGCCGGTCCGCTTCCGCAGGTCGTCCAGGCCGGTCCGCACCTCGTCCGGGGTGCCGTACACGACGTTCCCCAGCCAGTCGTCCACGAACTCGCGCTCGGCCGGGCCGAACGCGTACCCCTCCGCCTCCTCCGGCGTGGGGATGAGACCGGGCCGGCCGGTGCGCAGCCGCAGCATCGACAGCGCGCCGGTGAGCACCTGCCGGTGCGCCTCCTTCGCCTCGTCGGCGGCGAGCGCGGCCACGCCGATCAGGGCGTAGGGCGCGTCGAGGACCGCCGAGGGACGGAAGGACTCGCGGTAGAGGTCGAGCGCCGGGACGGTGTTCCGGGCGGAGAAGTGGTGGGCGAAGGCGAAGGGCAGCCCGAGGAGTCCGGCGAGCCGGGCGCTGAAGCCCGAGGAGCCGAGCAGCCAGACCGGCGGACGGCCCTTCGGGCCCTGCACCGGTCCCGGCACCGCGTGGATACGGGCGTAGGGGTGGCCGTCCGGGAAGTCGTCGTCCAGGAAGCGGGTCAGTTCCGAGAGCTGCTCGGGGAAGTCGTCGGCGCCCTCCTGGAGGCGGTCGGTGCGGCGCAGCGCGGCGGCGGTGGCGCCGTCGGTGCCGGGCGCGCGGCCGAGTCCGAGGTCGACGCGGCCCGGGGCGAGCGCCTCCAGGGTGCCGAACTGCTCGGCGACGACGAGCGGGGCGTGGTTGGGCAGCATCACGCCGCCGGAACCGAGCCGGATGCGGTGGGTGTGGGCGGCGAGGTGGGCCAGGATCACGGCCGGCGAGGAGGAGGCGACGCCCGGCATCGAGTGGTGCTCGGCCACCCAGTGCCGGTGGAAGCCGCGCCGCTCGGCCAGCCGGCTGAGCTCGACGCTGGTGGCGAGCGCCTGGCTCGCGGTGCGCCCGCTGCCGACGGTCACCAGGTCCAGGACGGACAGGGGTACGGGTGCGGTCCCCCGCGCCTCTCCTCGAATGCTGTCGCTCACCGTCTGGACCCTCCTCGGCACCTGTGCGTCTTACCCCGGCCAGAACAGGAGGCCGTCTCCGCTTATTCCCCGGCCCTGGGGCCGCCTCTGCTCCGGCCGTCCCCCGCGGGCGGTTTCCGGCCACCGGGCAGGGAGCTCGGCGGCCCGTCCCGCCACAAAAAATCTTCCCGCCTCCACACGCCCGACACAGACCCGAACACGCGTCCGCACCGCGCTGACCTCGCGGTCTGGGGATCAATCATGACGCTGGCATATGCCAGGGTGGAGCGCCCCAGCGTACGGCCGGGGTCCTCCGCAGCTTTCTCGCCAACAGCCGCCCCGTAAACGGCCCTTGGCGGCTATCGTGGTACGGAAGCTTGCGGTCACAACCTGGTAGGGGGAAACCGTGGCGCTGAAGCCCGAGCCCACCGCACCGTTCCACTCGGTGCAATACGCCCTGCGCGTCCTCGAGACGGTCTCACGGCACGGTGGCGGGGTGACGGACGTCCAGATCGCGCGCGAGACCGGTCTGCCCGTCGCCCACCTGTCCTCCCTGCTGCTCATGCTCCGCCGTGAGGGATACGTCGAGCAGGTCGCCGACGGCGCCTATGTGATCGGGGACTCCCTCGTCCTCCTCGGTTCCGGCCTGACCCGCCGCGAAGCGCTGGAGGCCAAGCTCCAGGAGACCCTGACCGAGCTGCGCGACTCCGTCGGCGCGGCCGTCTACATCAGCCGGTACATCGACGGAGAGGTGAAGATCACCCAGTTCGCCGACGGCCCGCGCACGCCGAAGGTGAACGAGTGGGTGGACTTCCGCTCGGCCGCCCACGCCAGCGCGGTCGGCAAGTGCCTGCTCACCCAGCTCGACCAGAACGGCCGGCGGGACCACCTCGCCCGGCACAAGATCGCCCGGCTGACCTCCCGGACGATCACCAACGAGAAGATCCTCTTCTCGAAGCTCGACAGCCAGCCGCCGACCGTCCCCGTGCTCGACCTCCAGGAGTACGCGGTGGGCACGGTCTGCGCCGCCGTCCCGCTGACGGCCGGTTCCGCCGTGGGCTGCCTCGCGCTGTCGCTGCCGATCGAGCACGCCCACCGGCTGCGCTCGGCGGCGGACACCCTGAACCGCAGGGCGGCGCCGGTGGTGCTGTCGCTGGCGATCTGACCGGATCCGGCCCGCGGGGCCCGTCCGGGGCGCACCCCGGACGGGCCCCGCG